>NCGL01000004.1 GCA_002256935.1 Bdellovibrio sp. 28-41-41 | reverse complement strand
AATCTCGCCTTCAAAGCGTTTGATTAAATCATTGGTCACGGAAAAGTATTCGTTCAATACGGTAACAATGTGTTCTTCTTTTTTCTCTAAAAAGATCTGCGTGTAACCATTTAAATCAATACGAACAACAGCCGACGGAATCTGAGTCAAATGAGGCGTGCCTTTGTCGATCTCGGAATGGATAGCTAGTCCCACAGTGTTTTGCAGGTGATGAATCATGCTCGATTTTGCAGAGTTCATTTCGTTTAAGGTGTAGGTGGAGTCGATAAATGTTTGGGCTTCTTTGGAACGAGCTTTGATTTTAGAAAAATCGCCGCCTTTGGCACCTTTTTGAAGCATGCGATCTAGCAGAAGGAAGTCTTTCATGACCAGATAGACAAGCAGGCCAAGGAATGTGGTGATGATAACGACGTCTTTGATGAAGGTGAAGAGATTATTTTTTTGCGATTTCCAAAAGTACGTCCAAAAGTCTGTTGAAAAACCAACGCTGACAACATTATCACCAATTTTAATGGGTTTAACGATTTGGTCTTTATATTTTAAGGGGGCACCGTATGAGGCGATCCGTCGATCATGAGTTTTTTCGCAACCAGATGCTTCGCTGGGCGAGTACTGAAAAAGAGTTTTTTCTTTGTCTTGGATACAATAATAATTAATTAGGTCAATTTTAACGGCGCCGTCCAGATGATCTTTTAGAGCTTCGATATTGCCGGTCATAACTAGGGTTTGAGCCACAGATAGCAAGTGTTCGACTTGTTGTAAGTGATTTAAATCATTTTCATCTTTTCGATCAGAGGTTGTGTACAGAGTTTGTGCGAAGGAAAGAACTATGTAACTGACCCAGAAAACGGCAATAATGATCAGTAAAAACGATTTCTTTTTCATAATGTGCTAGCCCATCCCCCGGAAAACCAAACTTAATTTTTCTTGCCTACATTTAACTTAGTGAATTTAGTACCATCATCACTGAATACATATTTTGCTTTAGTCGTTGTTTCTCCAGAAACATCACCACTTTGGTTCACGACGCGAATGCCTTTAGAGGCTAAAAGACTACTAGTAGCATCCGAATATAATAGAGATCGAAAATCAGGAATTTTCACAGCTTCTTCTTTAAAAAAAGAAATCACTTTTGTCGGTGTATTTAATTGAGTAATTTTCTTTTGAACGCTAGCTAGAGCTGCGGAAGAAACACCTTCGGAATTCGCAGCACCCGCAGCGACGTTGGCAGCTACACCACGAGAACCACCAGATGTTGAGCCACCCAGGTTAACAGCGCGAGGACCACCAATTGGAGCGACTTCCGCGTCGTTTGCAACCGAACGCTGGATACCAGCAGCCTTAGCGGCTTTAGGATCTGCATCACTATTGTTGGTAAGGCCAGCCGTCGTACCAGAAGCCACCGAAGCAGCGACAAGGGAACTAGGATCGATAGAAGAATCAGAGTTAGCAGCGGGAACTTTGCGACTAACAGTAACGATGCCAGAAGCGCCACTAGCCGGTTTTGGAGAGTTACTGCGACCGATAACACCGGTACGACCAGAAGATGATGTTGTCACGGCGTTTGCCATGTTAGAGAGTTTCTCGTATACGGGAGCAAATGCTTGCCCCGCTTGGATAGCAGCAGTATTAGGAAATGTTCCACGAACAGCACCTGAGGCGATGTTAGACTCTGATGGAGTTGATCCTTGAACGGTTCCTGAACCTGGCACTGCTTGGTCGACCTGAGCCAACGCTGGAGTTAGGCCGATTGGTTTTCCGACTTGTGAGGCCATGATTTCGGGCATGGGTTTTTGTTCTAAAGGAACGGAGTCGGCTTTTGCTAAGGCTGCGCTGGCTTCACGATGGTTAGCTTGTTCGGAGAATCTATCGGTTTCGGTTCTTCTTATTGGTCGAGAACAGCCTATAGTTTTATCTGAAATAGCAAGTTTCGACTCCTCAACAATTGCACAAATAACGTTATCTAAGTTCACATTTTCGTTTTCGAAAAAAATCTCTCGTTGCGGCCCACAAACCAAATCTTTTAACTGCTCAGCCGATTCCATTTTACCCAACATTGCTTTTTTTAATTCAAGCAAGGAAGGAGTTTTTTTCAATACTTCTGCATCCTGACTGCCAGAAGTATTTTGACCGCTTGGATTCACACAGTTATATAAAAACGAAGTCCTATCTAAAATAGGCTCATCCAACGTTTTTTTAAAAATAGAAATTTTGTTTTTCAATGCGTCAGTCGCCACGTCAGACATTATACTGCAGTTATTTTTTTTGAATTCTGTATCTGAAATTAATCCACCTGAAAGAGAACCTATACCTTGAATAGATGCCCCTAAAAAAGCACCGGCGCATCTTCCGGTCTGGCTGAAATTATCAATAAATTTCTCTTTCACACCTTCGTAATATTTTTCATACTTTTTACATACGTTGCCGTTTACTTTGCAGAGTTTTTTGGAACTATCGCATTCAGTTTTTGAGAGCTCTGAATTAGAAAACAAATTAAGTGAATTAATCTGATCATCAGCTATATCGAAACTTGAGCTTTTAAGTTTTTCTTTGATATTAACTCTGCAAACAGTTGCATTTTTGATTGCACACTGAATGTTTACAATTTGGTTGTTACATTTAAACGAATATTTCCTCTGCTCGACATTTTTTTCTAAAAGCATGCAGACAGATTCCGCAATTGCGGAAAACCCGAAAAACAAAACCAATATTTGTAGCATTATTTTAATATGGCTCAACACATTGAATAATTCGGACAAAACCGGTAACTACTTAAGCTTATTGGGGATTTATAAAATATTTTTCTATTTAGATTTCGCTGGAATCGACTAATTTGTATCCACTTTTTCTGACTAAACTATCGTCTACCATAGCCTTTGCTAATATTTGGGCTGGTGTTACAAATGGCTTTAACTTATCTTGAGTGATAACAGTCTCTAATACCTTGGCTATACTCATTGCGACTGACTCAAAAAACCTAGATTCGTTCCTATCGCCAAGCAATAAGCCTGGCCTAAATATCGTAACCGATTTCAAATTCATGTTTAAAAGTGCCGCCTCGGCTTCACCTTTAGTCTGGCTATAGAAAAATCGCGATTTAGGATCTGATCCTTTTGCGGAAACTAATGAGAGCTGTAATACATTTTGCTGCTTAGCTAATTCAGCAAAATCAACGACAGCTTGATAATCTACTTTTCTAAACGCGTCTTTGCTTCCCGCTTTTTTAATAGTGGAGCCTATACAGCAGAAGAAAACTGGTTCATTTAATTGTAATTTTAAATCACGAATTTCGCTTAGGTCTTTAATTAGTATTGTGGAAATTTTCTTAGATTGAGGGTCTATACTTTTTCTAGAAATTAAGAAGATTCGTTGGTAATGTTCGGTTTTGGATAACTCTTGAACTAAAAGGTTTCCGACTAAACCTGTTCCGCCTAAAACTACCGCGTCCATCTTATTCACATTCGCTATCAAGATCAGCGATGTCTTTGTGTGTAGCTTGTTTGTATCGTTCAGCTAAGTGTTGGAATGAAGATAAGAAGTTAGCACTTTTCGCATCTGCAGTTTTAGCAGTTACTTCAACTGCTGAGTGGCCAGTTGCGCTGTTACCTGCTGCAAACACGCCAACCAATTCTTTTGGATTTGAAGAAACAACACATCCGCCACCAGACATACCCGGATAAGCAATCGCGTTTGTAAGAACGCCTCTGTCATAGCTGCCATTAAAAATTTTAGCGTCTTTTTGAAACCAAAGCATTTTATCTGACATATCTTTAGATAATTTAATTTGATTGTTGTACTCTGGATAACCCCAGCAATTAACTCTGTCACCTGCAGTTGAGATGGCAGCGGGAGTAGTTTTCAATTTGAAAAAGTTTTTATCGTTTTTATTGTAGTTTTTTAATTTCAAAATTACTAGGTCGCTTTTACCGAAAAAACGTCTTTCTAAGCATTGACCGCTGTTATTTTGTTTGCCGCAAACGAAATCTTTTCCAGCATCAGTCATTTTGAAAAACACTTGAGCTCCAACTTTTTTATCAAACAATCTTGCATCACAAGTTTGACCTGTGTGAAAATTGATATCGAATTGCTCAGAATCTTTTAAAGCTGGGAAATCTTGACCATCTACTTGTATATTAGAATTTGTGTAAAGTAAATGAGCAGAAGTGATAATGTGGCAGCTAGAAATCTTCTGTCCAGAAGCGGCTTCAACACCAGAAGCCATGTGAGCTGATACTGCACCAGTAGCATCGTTCATTAAAACATTTTGAGTTCTATCGTATGGGATTAAACGTTGGCTGTTTAATTCGCGTTGTTCTTCCACTGACATTTTATCTATTTTGCAGTTATTTACGTCTTTTGAGAAACATTCGTTGATTTCTTCAGAAGCAGCGATCAAATCTTTTACCGCTTGAGTGTCAAAAGTGAGAATCATTGCTAAGGCTTTCATGTAAGCTCCTCGAAAATTGCGTGTCTGACTTAGTAAATATCCAAAAAGCGGTCCAGTCGCAATTTGATTCGATCTAACCTATTGGTTCCCGTAAGGAATACATGGATTTTGACGGTGAAATTCTCTTAATGAGATAAATATCAGCAACTTAGGCGCAAATAGTGTCCGTCAGGTTCCCAAAGTTGTTACTTTTGTTATGTTACTAAGGGCAAGGGCGCCAATTAAAAAATTGGATCTTTGCCAACAATACCTTTAATCCAGTGCATGGATGGATAATCAGAAGCTCTATAACCAGTGCAGAGGAAAATATTTTTAAACCCAATTTCATGAATCTTCTTACTAATCTCTTCACCTCTAAGCCCACTACCTAAATTAGAATCGATATAAATTGGAGTGTGAAAGTCAATAAATGGAGCCTCTGCGAAAAACTGTTTTGGATGCGCATAAGCTTTAAACTTTTTCCCAGCAGCCGTTGCTGAACGATTCCAAATTAGGTGAATTAATTCCTGATCATCGTCTATTAAAAGAGCATCAAAAATTTCTCTCGACTTAATGACTTCTATAGGTACAAATCCAGCCATAGCCTTTGGAATTAGTCGCACCCCTAATTTTTCACAACGCTCACGAATCCTGTCTTCTTCATAGCGAGAGGTTACAAGAATCGCCTGGGAGCCAATACCAAGTTCTTCAATAATATCTAATCCTGACGAATTTTGATTTAGAAATTCATAGTCACACAGATAGAGTCTCATTGACCTGATTTCATCTGCTTTAACCCACATCTTGAATTCATTAACAGAAGTGAAAGTCAGGTGCTCAACCCCAATACAACTTAGATTTTTAGATTCAAATCGTCCTTTCCACACGTGATGAATAGAGAGATCATCATCAATAGAAACTATTTTGCAGTCTGGCGAGATTGATAGCTTTTCTACAAACCAATTTGGCGCCGGTGCTTTAGGGAATGTCATAACAATTTTTGTACCTATGCCTTCCTGACTGAAAATTTCAAATCTGCCTCCAAACGATTCAATGGTTTTTTTTGCATGGTAAACCCCAAGACCCGATCCAGATTCGATTCCTTCTTTACCGTGGGTTACGCCTATTTGGCCCAGTCTCTCCAGGATATGTTTAGGAATCCCTTTGCCATTATCCTTAGCTTCCAAAATCACGGTCGTATCTAAGCTATGTATAGATATAAAAAATTTACCCCTACCATTTTTTAGGGCCTCAGCTGCATTGTTGGTCAAATTTGAGAGAGTTCTTTTGAGTTCGACGGAGCTGATATGGGCAAAGAGTCCGTATCCATTTGAAAGGTCAGCTTCAATTTCAAAACCCTGCATTTCCCTAAACTGAACTCTTTTTTCCGAAATAAGAATGTCAATAATTGGTGAAAGTAATTCAACTTTCATTAAGTTTTCCCCGGAATCGTCGGTCTTTGATACCGCCTCTGCAGGAAAGGCAATCTGCTTGCTCTCTTGAAGCAATTGATTGGCAATATCATTAATTCTCTGAATTGCACTTCGCATAACAATGCGGTGGTTTTCAGGAATTTGTGACATTTGGCCGATTAACATATTGAGAGCTGACAATGGAGATTTAATATCGTGACTTACCTGGGCGGCAACTTCAGAAAAAGCAGTTTGTCTAGCCACTGCTTCTGCTTTCTTAGTAGCCAAAACCCAATGTTCTCCTATAAGTTGAAACCAAGACTGCACATCTGAAAGCTCATCTTCAGTATCTGGGGGAAGAGAAAAGTTTATGGCATTAGCCTGCATTTTCAGCTTTTCTTTGAATGATTTCAGCCCGGATAATCGAGTAAATAATAACCTGTTTTGAATTTTAAAAAGACTAAAAGAAAAAATCAAAAACATTAGAAATGCTGCGCAGAAATCTCTATAGTGCTGTACAACCTCCTTTTTAATATCCCACTCAAGAAACAACTCAATTGACCTAGTAGATTCCTCTGAGACCTGCGAGAAAATACTATCGTAATGATCGGCAGATGACTTTTCTTGCAACCAAAGGACCTGCTGATTTTGATCACGCAAAGAACCTGAAAAATTAAATTGGCTTGCCATAGTATTGAGATAGTTTCTCATCGAAACAATATCACCGGAAAAGTAGTATTGCTGACTTACCTTCAATAGACTTGATATCACATTCTGATGCTTAATTATTAAATTTTCTCGTAAAAACCAGGCATCGGCAACCGTTACTAAAAGAGAAACAACCGCAAACCCAAGAAGCACAGTTTTATGAGTAGATTCAACAATATTGTCAGCAAGACCCCTCCTCTTTTTTATCATAATACTTTCCGTGCCTTGCAATACCAATAGTTAATCGCCAGACCAGTGGCTGGAGATACGTATCCTAAACCTGATTCAATTTCTTCCAGTTTCCAACCTGACACAGATATTAGATGTTCAACGGATTCTTTTGTCCGTAGATATCGCTTCAAATTCGTATTACCTATTCTCATTGGGACTATTTGATCTCCTGCAGACAAAGACTCTTCAAAAGTGCAAAGTAGAATTCCACCAGGCGCACTTGCTTTTAAAAGTGAACTAAGAAAACACGTGGCCGTCTCGATAAACTCCAAGCAACCATTAACAATGGAAAAATCAAAATAGTTTTCTCTAAAAAATGGTATCCCACTAGCAAGATCTGCCTGGACTACAGAATCGTATCGTCCAGTTGCCCTGGACAGTTTAACCATTTCTAAGGATATATCGACTCCAAATAGCAGACTTGGTGTTAGCGAAATCGAATCAAGCATTTCGCAAAGATTTCCCGTTGCACAGGCGCAATCGAGAACGACGGGATACAATTCTTTGTACGGCAGCATTTGGCGCTTCAACCAATTTGGCAGATTATAGCTCTCACTACTTGAAATGTCTTTGTATTTAGAAGCCATAGTATCATAGATGTATTCGCAAGCATAAGAGTTTTCAATTTTTGATAAATGAGAATATTTTTTTACGTTCTTTATTGCATTCAGAACTATCAAAGGAGAATTTTCTGAAAATGGTCTATTTTCAAAATCGCCAGCAATACTATTAATTTGAAATGCGAAGCTCTCCAACAAAGATTTTAACTCGGCAACATCGGGACATGTTTGCTCTATACTCAACTTTGACAATTTACCAAGTTGTCGAGTTATAAGCTGTACTTCAAATTGAAATTTACCTTTACCAAAAACAGGAATAGTCTCTATCGAAACGGCCTCATTCCAACTGTTTTTTACGGCCCGATCTAAGCCTAAAGATCCTGTTTTAAAAGCATTTGGATTAATTGTCATGGAATAAAAGGCGCCGCCTGGTTTTAAAACGCGCGCCACTTCACCAATTGTAAAAAGCAGGGGCTCCATTTCAGCAAGCGCAGCAAAGCCGATAATCACAGCGTCAAACGTGTCGTCCTCAAA
This sequence comes from Bdellovibrio sp. 28-41-41, assembly GCA_002256935.1. GTDB lineage: Bacteria > Bdellovibrionota > Bdellovibrionia > Bdellovibrionales > Bdellovibrionaceae > UBA2316. The sequence continues at coordinate 87,043 of NCGL01000004.1, read as the reverse complement.
CGGTAAGCCATAACTAGGTGCATGAATTATTGTATAAGCCTTTCCCATTATTTTAACTTTATTCTTAAGTCGTGTACACATTTCCTCTGAGTAATCTACCAAAACAACCTCATCAATTTCAGAATATAACGGTAGCGTTCTGCCAAAGCCTGCTCCCAGATCTAATATTTTCTTCGGCTTTTGCGAATTCAAGAAGGACTGAATGCTTTTGAAATCAGCGTTGAAGTTTTCATACGTTAAAGTATAGATGCAAGGGAAAGTTTTCATTTAAATTTTACCTTTGAAAAGTTAATTGTATGAAATCCAAGAGAACTGAATCGAGGTAAAACTATGTTTTTTCCGATCAATATTTTACCTTCTTGAGTGCCTAAAAACCCAATGGGACAGTCTTGCGCCAATACCTCAAATATTTGGCCATATGCCTCATTCTGAACATCCCTGGCGCTTGTGGTCCGCGCCTGTGACAAAAATTTATCCACTTTTTCATTTGAATATTTTGATAAATTGTAACCTTGATCCTTTCCGACAAGTGGGGTTAGCAGCGCATCTAAATGGGGGTAGTCTGGTACGTAACCGAAAAGTGCAATTTGAAAGTCATTAGTTTTCATTTTTTTAACCAAATTTTGAATTGAATCTTCCTTAAAATTTATTGAGAATCCCTTGTTCTGGAATTCAATCGTAGCCCGTTTGTTAATGGCATCGCTAAAATGCGCAGCAGAATTTGCGAACAAGACATTAATTGAGAGGGGAAGATTCTTTGAAATTCCTTTAAAATCAGAACTTTTTTGCGTCTTTGCAATGTCCCATGAAAAAGGAAGACCAAGGCTCACTGGCTGCCATTCATAAAATGACTTGTCAGAAAGAGTACCCTGAAATAACGTGGCTAATTCGCATCGGAGCTTACTGTCGACAAAACGTCCTGACTTTGTGTTGAAGACCATAACAACAGTTTGCAAAAACGGAAATGAAAATGTATCGAGCTCCACAGCATAATTGGGGATTTTTTCCGGCAAATAACTACTCATATCAAAAGCTTTCCGAAGCTCAGGAGTAACAAACTGTATCTTCCTGACAACCTCCTTACTTGATGATAAGGTCCATGATTTTTCTGAACTACTTTCAATTGTATATGCTCCACTGCCAATAAATTTTGAGGTTAATTTTGAAGCCTCAAAAATATATACCGACGGAGTCGCAAGAAAATTTAAAAAAAGTGGATTTGGCCGTGAAAATGAGAATCTTAGTTTAAATTTGTCGACGACTTTTATGCCAAGTTGATCATATTTGCCAGTTTTCAAAACCTGTTTAAATCCTATTACATCGCTAAAAATCCAAGCGATCTGATCTCCCTGCATTTCGACTATTGATAGGAGGGACGATACAACATCCTTAGCGTCTAATTGAGACCCATCTGAAAATTTAACGTCACTTTTAATCGTTAATTCGAGGGTTTTAAGTTGATCGCTCCATCGAATACTCTCTGCCAATTCTGGGGTCAAAAAGCTATTCTCATCAAATCTATATAGCTTTTGATAAACTTGATTGGCAATCAATGCAGAAGTTGTATCTGAAATATTTCTCGGGTCCAGAACTTTAGGAATGCTTGGAACCAAGACTGTTATATCGCCGGCCAACGCCCGATCCGACACGGTACATATTAGAGTAATCAAAATAATCAATAGCGTCGATTTTAGTGCTTCTATTTTTGTTCTAAACAAGAACGCAAGTACCACAGCCAAAGAAACTAAGCTAAAAAGAACAACTGAAAGGTGACTAAGTGTTACGAAAGCAGCCAGAACAGTTGAGGCCACCAACGAAATTTGTGATGTAATTTTAGCGCCTAAAAAAATCCGCTCCCTATCTGATTGTTCAGAAAGATTTAGAATAAGGTTTGTATACCCAACGTTAAAAAGGCCATTGAAAATACCTATAATTAAAATAAGACAAACTACGGCAGCAAGATTTAACGCCAATAAATACAGCAGACAAGCAACCGCCACAATGACTCCACTGATCGCAACTGACAAGGTGTGATTTTTAATTTTTGGTGAAATGTATTTTACCGCGAAGAGGTTGGAAACCAGGGTCAGCGCGAAAATTGCGCTGACGCCGCCAGAATCTAATCCAAATTTCTCAACCAATATTTTAACTTCATAGACTTGAAAAAACCCAGTCGCAAACCAGACAATTGCTAACGCTACTAAGGGGTATATCTCGAAATTCCAAATTTCTAGTTTAGTCTTGACCACTACAGGTGACATTTTTCTAACGACAACCTGACTTTGAATTAAACGCGGCAATCGCCAAAAAATAAAGAAATACATTAAACCGACAAGCGGGACCAAGCCAATTGAGACCACAACCCAAATGTTTTGGTAAGAAACATGGCCTGACAGTATTGGGCCAATAGAAACGCCGGCCAGCACAGCAAGCGTTGAGTAAAACTGAATTTGCCTATTAATCTCTTCAATTGAGCCTATCAAACTACTTTGCGAAAACAAAAAGCTATTGACCCAACTCAAGCTAGCCGAAATCAAAATTATTCCGAGTCCAGTAATCAAAGTAATTTTAGGCACCGAGAAAATTAAAACGGTTGATGCAAATAAACCAAAAACCAATAGTACAATTAGGAACAAATGCTTTTTTGAACTTTCACCTTTAAGTCTAAAAATTCCAAGGGCGAAAAGGGAGCCCAGCGAAAAAAGGCCTACACTCATTGCAGTCTCATCCACGGTCGGGTTATTAAAGCTAAAAAAGGTTAACAAGCTGAACGAAAGCAAAAAATATAAAAATTGGCTAAGAAATATGGTCAGCAAATACAGAATTCGAATCATATATCTCTTCCTACAATTCTTTTGCCAAAGAATTGTAGCGCAAGCGCCAATTCATACGAGATTGGCACAATTGAATATGCCGAACTATTATACACTTTTTTAAAGTTTTTTACAGGCTTCAAAATTTTACACTGCAATTGGAACCAACTACAATAACTGAGGCCGCTAAATACAGACCTTCAGTAAAAGCCTATAAAGCGAGTAATCAATCAAAACCCTCTGGAAAAGATTTAAAACGATCTCTATATTTGGGACTATCGATCATTCGACCCATAAATTCCTTAACATCTTCTCTAAATTTTTGATATTCCGGCATCGATTCATGGTCTGTAATTTTCTCAGCAATAATTTTATTTATGATTTCTAGGCACCGGATAAATAATGGCTCGTAATCTTTATAGTCGATAAATTGGGCATCAATAAAAGAGATTTGAGCATATGCAAAATAAATTGATTCATCGACAGTATATCGTCTGCCCCGCTCGTTGTCATAGTCAGCTTCGAGAAAGTAATCGTGCATTTTTTTGCCCAGCTCGGTGACCAAATCTTCGTCCTTATATTGCAAGCAATAGTCTTGAAATATTTTGCCTAAATCCAATGTCGCATTTAATTTATTATTCATATTTATTTCCCAAATATAGCCCAGTTTGTCCGATACAAATTATTATCCCTCATCGGTGCTGAATAGAATTTAATCCCGTCGTATCCATATTCCTTAGCATAGTTTCCAATAACTTGCGGAATTTCATAGGAAGTTGGCGAACCTTTTTTTAAAAGACTTGCTACGTCGTCTAATTTTATTTCCAATTTATCTAATACCCTCTTGTCCGTAAGATCCAACAAATTATTAAATTGAATATTCTTTTTTGCAAAAGTGTATCCTTTGGCATTACCGCCCAGTTCGGCAATGGCTGTTTCTATTGATTCTGATGCATATCGTGCATCAATGCCCAGCTCACCACCCAGGGTGAATCGATTGACATTGGTAATTTGGGAAGGATGGTATGCAAAAACCGCATCGGTTTTTGATAGGCCGTGTTGTTTCATATTGTTTTCAACAAATTCAGTTCTTAATCCGCGATAGACTGGGACTTTTTCTTTTATTCCCTTTATTCCTTTCAAATTTACTGAAATTTTTTCGGCTTGTTGTGCAATTCTTTGGAATGACTCTTCGGTCAAATCCCACCCGGCGCCGGCCATTTTTTCCGTTTTCCCCAGGGCCGTCCCAAGATGTGCGGACTGGCCCACAAAGCGAGTCATTAAGTCCTGTACCTTTGGACTTGATTTTTCTATCATGGCTGACCATTTAGCGACTTTTTCAGTATAGATCAGTGGTAGGCTTGCCCTGAAAGCACGTTCGACATTGCCGCCTACGTTTATTTTAGCAGCTACCATTAACGCCCTTGTGGCCAATACAGAATCTGAAGCCAGCGCTGCAGCTTTAAGCTGACCGGCGACACCATCGGTGGCTATGATGGCGGCAGCAAAGCCCATGCAGTGACCTAAAATTTGCCCTTTCTCGTAGGGCGACGCACGTTCAAGTTCTTTTATTTTTGTCAGTGCCACAGAATAGGCCTTTTTTGTGACCTCGGGAATTGCACTTACAAATTTAACTGCCGAATCTAGATCTAAATTTGCAAGCTTATCCATTGCATCGGCAACGGCTGGAACAAAATTAACCAACAGTTTAATATTGGAAATCATTTCCGTGGTAAAACCATCTTGAATTCCGTTTAATAATTCATTGGCCGCCGCTAACATGCGCATGCCTTCTGCTGCAGCATTTGACTCTAACAAATGGTCAGCCATGCGCACGCTGATGACGCCGCCCATGTAAGTTATTTTTTCTCCATCAGTAAAGCCTTCAAGCCCCTTGGTTTCAGCCCATACCGCTTGGTATCTATTAGAAATACGCCTAACAACCTGGCCGAAACTGCTTTCCTTATTTGTTAATAATTTTCCTGCAGAAAAAGGCGATTTTGGAATTCCGGAGTCATTCTTTTCAAACTCAATGATCATGTCGTCATTTGAAAATCCCGAACTCTTATCGTCTGATTTTACATCGTAATCAATCTGTTCAATAAGATTTGCAGCTTTCCTATAATTTGCTGCCGCTAGTGCCGATTTCACTTCCGATTTGATTTGGGATCGTAATTCCGGTGCGATCTCGTAGGATTTAGCAGCCATCGGATCATCAATCATCGATTTTAAATCACTGTCGATTTTATCATACTCGATATTGCCCGTGCTATTGATATTGCTCGTGTTATTGAAAGCTAAGGCCCCTAACGAAAGCAGTCCCGATAACTCGATTTCATTATTCATTTGCTGAGCGTTTGCGATGGAGCTTTGAATAGCCTGTGCGCTACGACCAAAAAATGTAGAGCTTTCCTTGTAGGACTGCATCGCCGCATCTGCCAGAGCTTGGTGTTCCTTTTGGAGTCCCATAAAATCCATTACTGCATTTGGATTTACGTTTACTCTGTGTTTTTTTTCATAATCATAAATCAAACTTTGGCCATATATTTTTTCCCGACGAACGGATCTGTCAGAACTAACGCTTGTAATAGTTAAACTTTGATTCTGAATCTGATTGTTTATTCCTGCACCTTGACTGACTCCGCCGCCCTTGTTTGTCGGCAGTGAAATCGCAGGACCTTGGCCGACCATATCTACACGAATGTAGTGACCATCCTTATTTACAAAATTTATCGTTTGTTCGGCAGTGGGTATTTTTTCGCGTTGAGCATCGATACGATGCCAGTCTTCGCTAGTGCGGTAGACGCCGCTTTTTCCGTAGAGCAAAGGCTGGGTAGTAACTCGCATCAGTCCGGTGCGCATTTGTGCCATCGAGATTGACGGGACCAATAGCGATAAAAAATTTATTATTAAAATTAAAAATAGTTTAACCATATTACTTATTTTTCTCCACCAAGCGTACCAGTTGAACGAATAAATTGTTTAAAGTTCTAACTTCATCGACATAAAGATAGCTGTTAACTAGTTTTCGGTGTTGTTTCATATAGGTTTCTTTGGCGCTTAACCAATCTCGATTGGTTTTGGAATTAAAAATGACTTTTATACCCATAGCCGATAGGTCGATAAAAGCACCTCGCAATTGTTCAAATTTTTCCCTGAATTCGGCCTGCTGAATGAATACTGAACTACTGCTGTTTTCAATATTTGAGTTTTTGAGTTGCAGAACATAGGCCACCGCCTCGCGGTATTTATTAAGCCCGTTGCTAACCATCTTATTAAGTCTTAAATCATTTTGTTTTGCCAAGGATTCTAAATACTCATTCCGAGCGCCTGTGAATATTTGCGTAATCTTCCAAGTTAAAAACTGTATTCGAATATTCATCGGAACTTGTTTTTCAATCTCACTGACCATTTTGACATCAGCAGTTTCCTGAGTTTTCTGGTCTTTTTCGTTTTTCTCCAGCTGACATTGCTCTATTAAATTCGAATCACGCTTTTCTACTGGCTGCTTTCTGAGTTCGCTTCGGCAGCCGGCAATGGCCAAGTCACCCAGTTTTTTTTCAACCTCTTTCATTTCGGCATTCTTTTGGCTGAGCGAGGTGATTAACTGCTGCGCCTGAACGCCGCCACTTTGAATCGCTTTTAAATTTTCTTCCGCCTCTTTAAGAGATGGCAAAAACCGTGAACACGCATTTTTATAATAGTGTGCAATTTGCGCATCCCGTGTCCAGTCATTGAATCTGACTTGTTCAGCTTCACTGCGCGCTCTTTCAATTTCATTTTCTGCATCGCGGGTACTTAACATATTTAAGCCAAGGGTAACCGTGCCGATTGCAAGTGCAACCAGCCCTACGGGTGTTCCAGGTACTGCACTTGCAACAAAAAAGCTTGCGGCTGTGATCGTAGTTAGTGTTTCATTGCCTTTTGGATCCTTGGGGTTGGTAGAATTGTATTTAACTTGAAATCCGGGCTCGCCATTTCCGTTTCTACTGGCGCCAAATTCCATGGACCAGTTTGGAATATATTTTGGGCCTTGCTTAATCACAGTGTCGATTCTGACGTCTGATCGGCCCGAGGCACAAGCCAACGACATTTTTTGAAAGGCGTTTTGGAAAATTGCCAAATTTTCTACTAAATCCACGGACGCATCTGTCAGCATCCAAGAAACTTGATAATTGCGGCGCAGAATGCCAGCCCATAAATCATCAATCTCTTTAAGTTTTTTTTCCGCGTCGATAACATTTTTTAAATCAATTTGGTTAAACTGTAGCAATTCACGTTCAAGCTCTTCGTTTTTAACCCGCAACGTGTTCATCTGGTTCCGCATGGTTGCATAGTTATCAGAGACCTGTGATGCTGCACTAAAGAGTATCAATTGAAAATCTGAAAACATCATGCTCTGGGCGACGGTTTGCCCGTAGTTTTTCATTTTTTCAGTTTCAATCCGAGCATCATCTTTAGGCCCGGCAGTCGCTATTTGGATAAATAAAACAAATGAAACTAAAATTTTAAGCAGGGCCGACTTCATCGATTAGTCTCACTGCATTTTTGGATGCCAGCAGTCGTCCCATTTGGATTTTGCGTTTCTACAAAAGCTTTCCTGATTTTCTCGAATTTAATGCGAGTTAAAACTTTACCGTCGACACCCAGATCCTCTAAGGGCTTTAATAGTAGATTAACGTGCCTGCTTGTTAATTCGTGGAAGAATACATTCAAACTACTATAGGAATTCGCATTTAACGACAAAAAGGGAATCGCGTTAGGCAGGGCCACCTTAACTTGCTCTTGACCCATTTCCAACTGATCTAGTTGCAAATCTAAATCTGTTATTTTAACTGCTTTATTGTTGCCTAGGCGAAACTCAGAAAATCGCAACATTACACTTTTGGCAAAGGGCGTTTCCATTTTTGCCAAATCCTCCATTTTCTGTAAAACTGGAGCAAACGGCGTAACTTCTGTGGTTAAACCGGGAAACTTTTGTGTGACGAACTTAAGATCAATTGCAGCGGCCTTAAAAGGCAACTTTGATAGATCCATTAACGACAAGACTTCAAACGACCTTCGAAGCTTATTCGCTAAGATTTTGTTCGACATTACTTGATCATAAGTTTTTCCTGCTTTTTCAAGTTCTCGAATTTCAGCGAATATGGCGCGGTAATTTGAAAATTTATAGTATTCGATTCTTGATTTGGCCTGCGATAAGTAAAACCACACCGCTTTTATCGCTTGAATGTCACGATATTCACCTTTAACAGGCGTTTCAATTCTTATATTTTCGCAATAAGGGGTCATTTGATTCAAAAATTCCTGCGCAAGCACAAACGAGGCTAACGAGCCCATCGCTTTTTTCTCCCAAAAAACTTGCAAAATGTCTTCGCTTTTTGCGGTAGTATTCGCCTTCATAACAATTTCACTATGTAAATCATTCATTAGTTTTTTAATTTGCGAAAGACTCATTCGTTTCAATATTTTTTGGCGAATTTGCACTGACGATAGAATGCGACTAAGATTTGAAATAAGATTTAAATCTGAGATCGTCCTGCTACTTTGGGATGCTATATCACTAAATATTTTTTGCGATACATCCATATTGTCCACATTCAAATAGGAAAGCGGTGAAACACTATTTAATTGCACAGAATTCAAAGACGAAAGGATGGCATCAGCGAATTGATCATCATTTAAATTCGATGAAATAACGGGCAATATAGAAAAATTAGATTTCCCAATGAGACCACGTCCCGGCGTGACCTGATTAAATTTGAAAATGATTTTAATGATTGAACCCGGCTGGCTCCAAACAAAATAATTTCTAACGCCATTGCTGGGAATAGTCCTGGAAAACAATGCGCCGTCACCAACAAATGGGTCTGCAGCTAATAAATCATCAGTCGCATCTAATTTTATATTTAAGAGCCATATGTCACTGGGAACTTTATATTCAAATGTCAGAGTCCCATCTGTAACAGAACGAGCATATTTAAATTTCATGATTTTTTTGCGACAATCATGATCAGATGTCTTTTGTTCATCCATTGACACCCAATCCTGCAATGTCACTTCACCTGAACTTTGACCAAAACGGGACGTCGGCAAACTTGTGGCAAAATTGATGTCTAGTTTTCTAGCCAAAAAATCAGCGGATTCGCTGCCCTTTTGATACAATTCATAGTGTGTTTGTCCACTGCCAGAAAAGGTTCCGTTCCCGGCATTTGAATTTCGACCTGCCCTTGTCGTGTTATAGGTCACCGTTTTTGGAGATCCCGTTGGGTTACACTCAGTAGTGCCACCCTTGTAATCATCTGTTTCCGATATATCGGCTTCATAGCTAGCTGACAAATTGGATTTAAATGTTAATTCCTGAGAATAGGCAAAACTCTTAAGTGATAAAATTAAAACTATTGTCAATATACTTTGCTTCATTGGTTACCTCTGAATTTTAATGTTTGATGATTCGATCAATACACTGTTTCGGAACGTCGTTAAAATTTTGTTTCATTATTTTTTCGGTGCGGGTGTTCGGTCCCATTGAACGCGATACGTGCCGGTACCAATGCCGCATAGCTGGTAATGAAAGGAAAGGAGTGTCAATATCGGGACCCAATTGCGTATCAACCAACTGCGATGCCACCTTGTCCTTTGATTTAGTAAAACTTGGCCAAAATGCTTGCCAGCCGGTTTCACATTCTGTTGGATAGTCTTGAGGTACAACGTCGATTCCGAAAATTATTTGATATTTATCGGCGCATAATGCAGCAAATGAATACAATTCAAAATCGTCTCGCACATTGATAAATTGATTTCTTTTAATATTAATGACGGACTCATCAACTGCTTGCCACCAATCAACTCTATTGCGGCCATCCCACATCTGCGCTGGAATGTACTCCTTGGGCACTAGATCTTGTTTCACTTCAAGGGGCTGGGGCATTTTTTGCCAATAGTCATCAATCGCAATCATCTGCAAACTAAGAGTTTGGTAATCAATTTCATAAAAAGTCCTAGTGTTTATTAAAAAATCAAGTGCGGTGCTGAAGTTTATATAAACGGCAGGATTACCCTGCTTTTCAGGCGTGCGTTTACTTAGTTCTTTCCAATTCGAAGCTGTTTTGCATCGACCAGTAAAGGCTTCGAATTCCAGACGAAGAAGTTTCTTATAGCTGGCAAAATCCACTTCAGATTCCAAATTTATTTTCAGCGCTTGGCCGCGCTCTTTTTCAAGAGCAAGCCACCGATCCGAGTTACCCTTCCAGAATTTATTTTTTTCCTCTGGTTTAAAGCTAAAATTGAGCTTCGGTAAGCGATCTGGCTTTTTGCTTGTTTCCCATACGCTTGAATAGGTTGTTCTACTGCCTTGACTGATTTTTAATTCCTCGTGGTAAAGACAGCCATAGCCGCGCAGTAATTCACCCCATATACGTAATTCTCTTTGCTCGCCAGTTTCCTCAGTTTCTACATAGGTTAGTAATGGATCCAATAGTTGTTTATTGCTAAAATTCACGACTTCACACCATGCTAAGGATTCTACGGTTAGAACTTCTGAGGTTTTTGTTTTAAGTTTCCATGTTACGTAGGTCCAATCTCTGAGTTCACCTGCTGGCGGCGCCGGTTTTATTTCTCTTTCTTTTGTTTTTACTGTCGGGTCGGAATTGTATTGGCCACTTTCCGAAAACGTCTGTGGACCTGAATTAACAACACCTTTGTCATCACCTTTATTGCACCCAATTAGAAACAATAGCGACAAATTGAAGATTATTAAATATTTCATAGTGGTATCTCCGTTTCCGATCTTTGATAAATGAGTTGGCTTAAATTCGATAACGATTCGTCAATTTCCTGTTCTAAAATTTGCTTTAGTTTTTTTAGGCTCGCTTTACGACTGCTCCATTGACGTGCAGACGTACGATTTTCCGTGGGATTAACGATGATATCATCTAAGGATGCTAACAACAGTCCAGCTTGTAGGGCACTGGTGCTGCCAGCATCGGATAAATTTTTTGGTAATATTCGCATATCAAACAAACTATTTGCGTAAACATGAATGTCGGAATTTGACTCTTTCAGTATTAATTCACGAGCTATATCAAGAGACGAAATATTTGATGAACGAAATTTCTTGATAAATTGTGCCGCCTTAAACGCGTCACGAACTTTCTCCGTCACATCGTTCTCTGTTCCTGCGACAGGATGAACTAAAATTCCTCGTAATTTTTCAAGATTTTCTTGGCGCGCAACTAATATCGACTCATAGAGATCATAAATCTCCATTTTAAGATCAGTGCATACTTTGAGCCCCGTCGGGCACTGCGAAGATTCGACAAAAACTTTCAATTGGCTCATTCGTGTCGATTGGCTCACATATCCTCTAATCATTGGACCTATCAACGATTTCGCCAAGGCTCCTGGCGCAACATACTGTTTACCAATAAAAGATAAATATTCATCAAAGCTTCTGCGTAGGCCTTCTGTTAAATAAACCCAGCGTAGCAACCATTCAGCCGGCGGAATTTTAGATTTACTATACCTTGTCTGAGTAAAAAATTTAAGATTCCACCACCCGGTTTTTAAAAATAGTGGATTAAAAGGCTTATTTAGGGAGATTGGCGATTTTGCATTTTTAATTTCCAATTCCATTTCTTTTTGTAATTTATAAAAAACGGGCAAAAGACAATACGAAAGCGTTGGCTTTTTTTCAATTTTTTTAATGGCCGCTGTTAATGGAATTATATCCAAGTTTTCAAGACCCCGTCCGGCACATTCTAATTTGGACATTTCAATATAAGACACAAGCAAACTAGGCGCTAATCGATCGGCATTCAAAAGAGCCGTTGCAAAATCAGCATAAAGTTCTGCAGCAGATACTGACTTCAAATTATCCGAACGAGTGCCCGCGAGCAGAAAACCATCAAATGAAAGGAACGCTGAAAGAACAAAAAAATATTTGAAAAAACGATCCATAAGTTTCCTTTCCCGTTAGAACCATAGAAAGTTTGCAAGCTAATTGCCAATTTTCGACACTCTATTTTAGGATTTGGTTAAGAGCGAACTCTCTTAGCAATTCCATTTAGTTAACCGCAATATCACTGAAGAGACGACGCTGAAATTGTGCCATTTATTCCGCTATTCCTATTGGATCAGCTCAATAAATATGAAAACATTTCAGAGTCGTCTTTTTAAAACCCATTTTTAATTAAGGGCTTGGAAACTGAAATTAGGGGTGAACGTTTAGAAATTCAGATTTCGATCTCACGATCCGGTATTTCAAATCGCTTGCCATTGAAGAGCAGGGAGGAGTAGGCGTCAAACTAGGATTAAATCGCTCTTGAGCAGATTTGTCTCAGAGTTAGGATTCTTGTCTTAGATTCTGGAAAGCAAATTCTCAGCTAGAGACACGCCCTTTTTCACTTTCATTTTTTCACAAATAGCCCGATAATTAAGTATCCAAAACAAGGAAACTACCATGCATAAATATACTCTTGCATTCGCTCTACTCGTCTCCCTCTCATCATTCGCAAAAACCTCCGTAGAACAAACCGCGGCCATGAAAGACGTTCAGAACACAATCACCGATCCAGCTAAACGAAAAGAAATTATATCTGCAGATCCAAAAGCTAAATCTGTGGATGATATGGTTAGCAAACTAGCTGGCGAAAATTCTGGTGAGCTTTATGCATTGTCCGCAGATATCCTTCCTATCCTTATGGAGATGAATCAGGACAATCCTGAAAAGGCTCTTGAATCGTTAACTTCTTACTCTAAAGATCCCGCTTCGTTTATGTCTAGTTTGCCACCTAACATTCGGGAACGAATTGAAAAGCTTTCTAAGAAAATTGAAGGTAAAGTCGAAGGTAGAGTTACAGACAAGGCAGCTAAGAAAATTCAAAAAACTCCCTAGTTAGGTGATACCGCAAATGACAAAGTTTCTTTTCCTTTCTATTTTTTTCTTCTCCTGGTTTTCCTTCAATGTTAATGCTGAAGCTAAACCTGTAAAAAAGAAGAAAGAAATGACGACAACAAACGATACTGCAAAGAAATCTGAAACGGCCCTCCTTGCTGGTGGTTGTTTTTGGGGTGTTGAAGAATTAATTCGCACTCAACCCGGAGTTATATCTACCCAAGTTGGTTACACGGGCGGCGTTGTTCCTAATCCTACGTACGAGATCGTTAAAAGAGGTACCTCTGGTCATGCGGAATCTATCGAGATTCAGTTTGATCCTCAAAAAACATCATACGAAAACATTTTGAAATTCTTTTTTAAAATTCATGATCCAACGACAGTGAATCAACAAGGCAACGATCGTGGTTCACAATACCGATCTGCCATTTTCTTTTTATCGCCTGAACAAGAAAAAACCGCTAAAAAGGTCAAAGAACTGGTCGATGTATCCGGAGCTTGGAAAAAGCCCGTAGTGACTGAAATCGTCGCTGCTGGCCAGTTCTATAGCGCCGAAACCTATCACCAAGACTACCTTCAAAAGAATCCTGGCGGTTACACTTGCCACTATATTCGCGACATTAAGTTTTAAAGCTAAGTTTTAAAGCTAAATGTTACAGCTAAGTTTTAGAGGATTTTAATTTTGCTTTCTAAAAAATTGGAATACTGTCGCCAGCTATCAAGCAATTGGCGATTAAGTAAATTGAATTCTGTCAACTGACCGGCAGTAACATCACCAGTCATCACCGAACCCGACAGAGACAAAATCTGATGGATCATTTCCTTATCAAAAACATTTTCATAAGCCAAAACGTCCAACATCGAATGGTACTTTTGTAATTCATTTCTAAGTATTGGTAAAAATTTGTCGAAGTTGCTTTTATCGACTTCCATGATTTCGCCGCTGGAAATAACTCGGCTAAACACACCACCAATATCATGAGCCGTGTTTGAAAGCCGTAGTTCCCGTTTTAAATATTCAGACGTCCAATCCAAATGAGTTTGATTTTCTTTAAACGGAACATACTTTGTCTGAGCCACATCCCATAAATTATTTTGTCTAACGTAGTTCTGCATTGCCTTAACATCATTAAAGTAGGGAATTTCGTCCATCGATTGGTCTGTCAGTGATTTAAAGTAGGTTCCACTAATGTCGTTAACCGCTACTAGCTGGGGTTTGACGCCCGCCCGTTCACGCAGTGAAAGTTCGCCCATCCATAACACTTTAGTCACCGGATTAGTCTCGTCATAGTTCATGATAATATTTCTAAGGGCCGTTTCGTGTCCCGGTCCCCAAGCATTTGGGACGTACACTAACGACTGTTTTCCATCTTTCAACTCAACTAAAACACCAGAATAGACTGTTTGTGGAATCGATGACGGATTGGCATAAACAGAACGGCACCTAAAACCAATATCTTTGGCACTGGTAAATAATGGACTTAAACAAAGTCCTAAAAAAATAAACAGAGTGAATGGCCACGGCCTTGTGCGCTTCTGCATAGTAAATAATTTAGCAATGCCCGTTCCCCGCCCTCCTAATCCGTGTTCTAGTTCGCTCCCCCGAATGACTTTTTCTGGGCACCATCTGTAAATATATTGAACACGTCATGGGCTCCAAAATTGACTGAGCCTATTCTCTGCTAGGCACTCGATTCGCAAGGCCTAGGGCGTAATCTAATTAACTTTTTGTAAAGGAATTTTTATGATGAAACCAATTTTAGCGGCAACTGTGTTTATGATCACTTTATCAAGCTTCGGGGCCAACCTAGTTTGCAAATCGAAAATCGATGCAAAAAACGAGCGTGTCGTGTTGCTTAATGAATCTATAGCGATGGTATGCCAGGCTCCGATCGGAACTGATTTTAACAACAAAGATATCCGTCCTAAAATATGTGCGGCTGCAACCGGTTTTCTTGTTTCTGGTGGCTTTTCGACGACTGGCGCTGCTGGTGCTGGGAAAAAATTTATGAATTCACTGCAAATCGCTTCGGCGGCATTAAATGATTTCACAACTGATATCGTACTATCGACAAGTTTCGTGGCCCCCGCATCCAGCTCGGGCACATTTTCTGCGTCGCTAGAAATCACAGCGGCTTCCGGTATGATTTCTGGAAATAGCGTCGTGATTTCTAAAACGCTTAATATTTCTTTAAATAAAAAAGAAACTTTGCAGAATTGCACTTTAAAATAAATGATCGCTGGAGCCACGGCGACTTCTTGGATGATCTTTTAGGCCTCTCTGACGGCGGATTCCCTTTCAGGAAACTCGGGAGGTCCCGCCACCACTGCCAATGGACACGTTATGGGTGTCCTAGATAGCTCCCTAGGGGTTGGCACTCTAAAAAATATTTATGTCGGAAATGAATCATCCTCACCTCAGAAAGGCCACTCGCTATTAGAGCGCTGTCAGGTTGTAAAAACCTTTCTTGCCGCACTGTAGCTGCCAAGCGTTATAAGATGAATGCCTACGGAATCTAAGTTAGACCAGAAGTGCCGGGTCCCATACAATGGCTTTGATGACGAATCCCGCTAGGTCCGGAAGGAAGCAACGGTACTCGTCGAACCATGTGATATGGGGTGCTCGGCATTTTTATTTTTCCATCCCAGAGACATAAAACAGAGACGCAAACGAGAGACGAAAAGATGAGTTATCAAGTTATCGCCAGAAAATATCGTCCTCAGTCTTTCCAAGAAATTGTTGGACAGAAACACATCACGCAAACTCTGAACAATGCTCTAAAAAATAATCGTATCCCGCATGCGATTTTATTCACAGGCCCACGTGGTACTGGAAAAACGTCATCGGCTCGAATCCTAGCTAAAGCTCTTCGTTGTCCCAATTCTGTTTCTGATGCTAACGGCGCATTGGTTCCCTGCGGTGTTTGCGATAGCTGTATTGAAATTGCAGAATCACGTTCTGTTGATGTTATCGAAATCGATGGAGCTTCTAACAACGGCGTGGATTCTATTCGTGAACTTCGTGAAACCGTTGGCTATATGCCATCTAGCGGTAAATTTAAAATTTTCATCATAGATGAAGTTCACATGTTATCTGGTTCTGCGTTCAACGCTTTACTAAAAACTTTAGAAGAACCACCGGATCATATTATTTTTATCATGGCGACAACCGAAGTTCACAAGATCCCACAAACAATCTTGTCACGTTGTCAGCGTTTTGATTTCCGCCGCATTAGCTTAAAAGAAGTTTCTGACCAGCTAGCGCACATCTGCACATCTGAAAAAATTGAATTTGAAAAAGAAGCTCTTTGGTTAATCGCTAAACAAGGCGACGGATCTATGCGTGATAGCCAAAGCTTGCTGGATCAAGTGATCAGTTTTTCAAACGGTCCATTAACGAAAGCTAAAACTCAGGCAATCCTGGGCCTAACAGATCGCAATTTATTATTTGAAACTTTGGCCGCGATCCTTGATCGCAATTCAGCTCAGTTAGTCGACCTTCTTAAAAAAATGCGCTTAACAGCGACTGATCCTGAACTCTTCATGACGGAATTAGTAGAACTAGCCCGTCACTTGCTGGTCGTTAAAACCGCAGGCGTTGAAGCGTTGTCGATTGTTGAAATCCCAGAAAGCGAATTTCAAGAACTAGCTACGTTCACTCAGAAATCATCAACAGAAGATATCCATCACCTGTTCGATTTATTGTTAAAAGCCATTCAAGATTTATCAAAGTCCCAGGATTCTTATATCGTGCTCGAGGTTTTATTATTACGCCTAGCGACCTCACCACGAATTGATGACTTGCAAACGTTGTTAGCAAATTTATCACAGCCGGGAACTACGCATATGGCGCAACAGCCGCCTCGTGCACACCAGGCACCGGCTCAACCGGCGGCGGCGACGCCGGCACCCGCGGCCCCGCAAGCTCGAGTACAGCAAACGGGTTTTGTGACTGGCAAGACTCCAGAAGATCGCTGGATTGCCTTTATCGATCGCGTTCGTGGATCTGACCCTTTGTTTGGCGCAAAACTAGAAAATTTGATTTTTGTAAAAGAAGACGCAAATAAAATCATGCTAGCTGTCAGCAAGACAAATGCGTTCCTAAAAGACATCCTCAGCGATGCGGATAACAAGAAAAAAATGCAAGGATTTGTTGATTCCTTTTGGGGTACTGGGTACTCTTTTATGGTATCAGCTAGCGGCGAATCTCAAGGTACCTCTGCCCAAGTAATGGTGCAGAAAAAAACCATGCAAAGTGAAGAGCTAGTAAAACAAAAAATAATGAACGACCCCAAAGTACTAGCAGCACAAAGGGTCTTCAACGGAACAGTAAAAAGCGTCAGCGAAATAAAACCTGACTCTAAGAAATAGAAAACAAAGAGCGCACCCTAAAAGCCCGTCAGCCGAGGCGACGAGGAGAGCCCCGCGGAGACGTAGCGAAAGCTACGTCGCACAAGTGGGCCGACGAAGGCAACGAAGGATCACGGGGTTTTAGGGTGCGCCCTCAAACGGGAGAAAGACGATGAAGGGTATGGGCGGCGGCGGCATGGCTCAGTTAATGAAGCAAGCCAATCAAATGCAACTAAAGATGAAAAAGACTCAAGAAGAAATCGGTAAACAAGAATTTACTGGAACTTCTGGCGGCGGCGCGGTTACGACTGTTGTAACGGGCGATAACAAACTTGTATCTGTAAAATTCAATCCTGATGTTTTCAAATCAGGCGATGCTGAAATGCTAGAAGAAATGGTTGTATCGGCAACGAACGATGCACTTAAACTAGCAAAAGAAACTATGGCTAAAGAGATGGAAAAAATCACTGGCGGCATGGGCATCCCAGGAATGTTTTAATGCTACACATTTCGGCTCTAGAGAAACTTGTTCACGAATTGACTAAATTACCCGGCATTGGACCTAAAACGGCCCAGCGCCTAGCGTATTACATTTTGAAATCTCGTGAACAGTACTCGGCCGATCTAAGCGATGCGCTTCAACGCGTTCAATCCGAAGTGCACGAATGTCCTCGATGCTTTAACTACACAGATAGTGACATCTGCCGATTCTGCAAAGATTCGCACCGTCAGAATGATATGATCTGCCTAGTAGAAGAGCCATCGGACGTTATGCGCATCGAAGCCTCGGGCGCATTTCGTGGACGCTATCACGTACTTCACGGAGCTCTGTCACCACTTGATGGCATTACTCCTGAAGATTTAAAAATCAGAGAATTATTAAAACGTATCCAAGATCAAGCAGCTACTGATCATCCAATTCGTGAAATCATCATGGCATTGGATGCGGATCTTGAGGGCGATACGACTGTTTTGTATTTAACTAAAATCCTACAGAATTCTGGAATCAAATTATCAAGAATTGCACACGGGGTACCTATTGGCGGCGATATCGATTTCATTGATGATCGCACGATGAGCCGCGCTTTAGAAAACAGGGTCTCGCTATAAGCGAGCCAAAGAGCTAACTAACTGTAAGAAACACGGACGGGTTTCGCTGAAAGCGAACAAATTGATATGGAGAAGTATGTCGTTTATTAACTATAATGCTAAAGAGATCCACTGTAAGATCGTTTACTATGGCCCTTCTTTAGGTGGTAAAACGACTAACTTGCAATGGGTTTACAAAGAGACCACTCCAGACCAAAAATCTAAATTAATGAATCTAAGCACTGAAACCGAGCGAACTTTGTTTTTTGACTTCCTTCCGCTGAACATTGGTGAAATTCGTGGTTTTAAAACCAGGTTTCATCTATACACAGTGCCAGGCCAAGTCGTTTACGATGCTTCAAGGAAATTGATATTAAAAGGTTTAGATGGCGTCATTTTCGTTGCTGACTCGCAAATCGAGCGTATGGATGAAAACTTAGAAGCCTTCAAAAATTTACAAATCAATCTTGAACAGCAAGGTTATGATATTAAGGAAATCCCTTTGATCATGCAGTATAACAAGCGCGATTTACCAAATGCCGCTTCATTGCCTGAACTCAGAGCTTCTTTAAACCATTATAATTCGCCGGAATTTGAGGCCATTGCCAACGACGGCACGGGAGTTTTTGAATCGCTACGAAGTGCTTCAAAATCGATTATCAACGTTCTTAAAGGTGGAGCTAATCTTTAGCTAATATTAAGCTAAGCTCTAAAGGACACATACTGTGGGCTACGATCTTGCTCAGGAAATCCGCGAACTTAAAAAGAAAAAAAATGTCACGATATTGGCGCACTTCTATGAAGACGGAGCCATACAAGATCTAGCAGATCACGTGGGTGATAGTTATTTTCTAGCTCAAAAAGGCCAACAAGAACAAGCCAACATCATCCTACTTGCAGGTGTTGTATTCATGGCTGAATCGGTAAAGATTTTAAATCCTACTAAAACAGTCCTAGTTCCTGATATGAATGCTGGCTGTTCCCTAGTTGATAGTTCACCCTTTGATAAATACTACGCTTGGAGAAAGGCCAATCCTGAAGCCATCGCTGTAACGTATATTAATTCTAGCGCTGAAGTGAAATCGATTTCTGATGTGATCATCACTTCATCTAATGCCGAGAAAATTATTAACTCGATTCCTAAAGATCGAAAAATCTTGTTTGGTCCTGATCAACATTTAGGAAATTACCTGAGCAAAAAACTAAATCGTCCGATGGAAATGTGGAATGGCTCGTGCCAAGTGCATATACTGTTCAATGCTCGCCGCCTGCATGAACTGACAATGCAGCACCCGGATGCTGTGGTGATCGCCCATCCTGAATGTGAAGCTTCGGTCTTGCAATACGCCCATGTGATCGGCTCGACCTCTAGATTGCTGGATGAAGTTGTAAAAAATCCAAAGAAAAAATTTATTGTCGCAACCGAAACAGGAATTTTTCACCAGATGAAAAAGGCTCGTCCCGGCGTTGAATTGATACAAGCGCCTGTAGAAGACAAAGGATGTCTTTGTAATGATTGTCCTTTTATGAAACTCAATGATTTGGAAAAAATAAAACACGCTATTGAAACTCTAAAACCCGAAGTAAAGATAGATGAAGCCACCCGTTTGAAGGCACAAGTTTCACTTGATCGAATGATGAAAATCGCTCAAGGTGAAAGTGTATCATGGCCCACAGTATTTGCCTGATACGTTCGGGTAGGAAATGCACGCTGCATCTGTAGAAATAAATACCTTCGCATCATCGGTCATGGGACCAGATTTCTATCTTGAGATATTTCCATTTAAAACTCAGTCACGCGATCCTTTCGAGAAAAAAACTAAGAACCGTTTCGATCTACGTACCGCTTTGTACAATTACTTAAAAGATAAAAAAAATTTCGTGTTCGAAGATGCTTTGGATCTGCGAAATGTTCCTCAAAAAATTGGCGTTCCTGTAAAAGATTTCTACAGTTCGTTATCACACACGGAAGATGTCGGAGTATTTGTTTTAGATTCAGCACCAGTCGGTGTTGATTTTGAAAATCGCGCTCGCATTCTAAAACCAATTGTTGAACGCGTTTGCCAACCCAAAGAGGTATCACTGGATTCAAATTTCCAATTGCTTTGGTCCATCAAGGAAGCCGCTTTTAAATCGATTCCGTTCATCATACAACCAAAAGCCGTCACTGAAATCACTGTGACAAGCTTGACTACTGCGACTAATAGCAAGATTCCTTTTTTTAAAACGGCAACATTTACATCCACTATTAAGACGTCTTCAAAACGATCAGTGATATCTAAAATAGATGGCATCTGCATTTTCAACGATGACCACCAGCTGGCCATTGCCAAATCCAACATTGATTCCTAACCAGACGCCTGATGAACTACTTTACACGCGTAATGTTAAGTCAAAAAAATCTATCCGTTTTATGTCTACAATTTCGACACTGTATAAATTAAAGATGCCAAATCGAACAAGTTAGGAAATAAACGCTTAACTTAAGTCTAGAGCTGTCCGAATACTTAGTCAGCAACACCTGAAAGAGGGACAACAACATGGAAAAAACAGCGAAGAAACCAGCGAAGACTCCGAAAGCCAAAAAGCCGGCTTACAAAGATACACGATCGGCTCCCAGAAAAGAAGTCGAACCAATAAAAGTTTCCTACATGGCTTCACTAGATGATCTAGCCAAGATCGCAAAGAACTGTCAAATCGTAGAAGCCTCATCCACGGGCCTTTTGATGACGGTATTAAGGGACGATTTAATTCCTCAATCACTACGAGGAAATTTGAATCTAGATTGTCTGCTAGGCAATCGCGTCTACTTGAAACTAGAACCTATGAATATGGAAATCAGCGGTGAAATTAAAAGAACAAAATTCCTAGGCAAACAAGGGTTTCACATTGCCGTAGATTATTCTGATGATGCTCCCGAATATTGGCGCGAATGTCTAATGGACTTGCTACCAAAACCAGGCGAGTTAGACAAAGATACTCAGTAAGCTACAGAGCACCAAATGGCGGCAAGCCTGTTTCGCTGATCAATACTATAGAATAATGAGGCGGCAGAAACCAACTGATCGCCTCGGCAATCCCCTGATGTTCTTTTGTCGGTGGATTTCCTAGCGATTCTAAAGAAAAACATAAATCGAAATTTTTGTTATCGTCCGATAGCAAATTGATTTTCACACCTAGTAAACCCTGATCACGGAAAAAATCTAATAGTATCTTTCTTACGTATGTCGGCATGAATGATTCAGACGGTTGTCCATAGTAAATCGAGGCATTTTTTTGAATTTCAACGACTTCCGGTTTAATTTGATCAATCGTTTTGTAAAACAAACCAGTTTCTTTAAAATGCCAAATCATTCCATATGTGAAAACATAATCAGGATATTCTTCAGTCGGGTTTAATACCAAGCCAATGCCCTTGTCGTGCAACCAATGAAGTATTTTTTGCACTGATTCTTTAGCATCCACATCAGATTCAACTAAAAGATATGGCCAGTTATCTGGGCCTACTTGTGGATCTGGGGACAAGATATTTACTGTGCTGTTTGTGAATTGAACAAAGAACTGATTTTCCCAATCAGTATCACGACGTTCAGCAGCTACATTTAAAAGATCATCTAAGTTTTTCATCCGGCATCCATAAAAAGAGATTTACATAATTCATTGTAGAAATAGTGAAACAATGTCAATGATTCAGACATAATCGGATAGGGATAAACATCATCGTAGCGAACATCGTTCAACAAAGTCTTAATTGTATTTTCCTTAACTTCTTTTAAAGAATTCGCAGGTAATTTATCCGCAGAATCTTTTTTAACATAGAACAAGTAATCTTTGTTAGAAAGGTTGATATTCATGCGCGCTAGGGTAGTTTTCTTTTTCAGATCAAAAACATAAACTTCAGATTTAATAAATGCTTCTGTGATCGCAATTACGTCATTATCTTTGCTTTGACCACGATTTTTCTCGTAGTCTTCAGAACTTAAAATCAAAACTAGTTTATCATATGCCGCAAGTTCGCCTGTTAGTTCCGAGATTTCCGATAAGCTTACTTCTTGGCGCAAGAAAATTTTATCAAAGAAAAAGTTGAACTGATTTTCTGATAATTTTTCGATCGGTAACAACACTTCAAATTTTTGGCAGTCATCACAAAACGTAACCAGGGCTTGGCGCAAAATTTCTGATCGATCCATTTGCAACGATTTAGCTTCATCGAGAGCCATATCCGGTGGATTCATTTTCGCTTTTGCAGATAACAAGGCACTGTCTGGAAAATCATGAATATTCAAGAACGCAATTTTTTCATTCTGATTGGCTTTTAAACCTTCAGCTGGCATCGCTGTCTTGACGTCTTTTTCAACATTCATATTTTCTTTTTGCATTTTATCTAAAGAAACTTTTGGTTTTTTCGGAGATGTCGCGCAACCCACAAAAAGAAGCATAGAGAGTACTAAAATGGTCGTTTTCATGCCCCTAAATTAAACGGTTCGCGAGCTCGATACAACTATTCGTAGAACCACTTGGCCATATGCGTAGTTGACCGTTTACATAACGATGGTCATAAAATGAGCGCGTGAACGAATATGACGGCCTTAAAAAACTCTATCGATCAAGTCCCCGCAATCCTCGGCAGCTGAATTCGTTCAATACGAGCGATACGGAAGTGGTGCGAATTAAAAAAGACCTGTTTTTGGCCAGTTCTACGGACTCGTTGGCGGTGGAAATTCATTCTGGTTTGTATAAACAGCCAGAAACTTGGGGTTACCTTGCTGTAGCCAATTCTGTTTCCGATCTAGCGGCTTCGGGGGCAAAGCCGATTGGGATGCTGATTTCCGCGCAGTGGAAAAACGCCCATAGTGGACGTGTGAAAACTCGGGTCTACGCTGCCGTTTCTAAAGCCTTAAAGACGTTTGATATTCCATTGCTTGGCGGTGACTCTGGCTCATCCAGCCAAACGGTATTAACGACGACGATTCTTGGACAAGGATCGACACGACCGTTAACTCGGCTTGGAATTAAACCTGGCGACCTTGTTATTTTATTTGGAAATTTTTTAGGCACTGGGCCGGCACTGGCTTATGACTATCTAAAGCATCAATCTCGAAATAAATGGGAACTACAATTCAGACCATCACCGAATTGGAAAGTGACTCACAAATTTCGAAAATATTTTAAAGCGTCAATGGATACAAGTGATGGCATTTATAATTCTTTGGTAACTTTGGCGAAGCTAAACAATGTAAGTTTTAAAATAGATCTTGAGCAAATAAAATTGTCGCCGAAATCAAATTCGTATCGTCGTCAGCATTCCATCCCGATGCAGTACTTTATTGAAAGTGACCTAGGTGATTTACAATCCTGCGTAGCTTTGGATTCCAAAACATATAATAAAATAAGATCCCGTCTGCCAACGCACCAGATTTTGGCGCGTGCTGAAAAAAACAAGGATCAAATTTCTTGTGTTAAATACTCTGAAAACCACTCTCACATTGCGAATTACATGTTTTTATCTGATCTATTGGAGCGTAAAAAATTTAATTATTCACTTTCTTTGAATCTTTGGTTGAAACAGTTTTCTAGGTAGTGACTCTTTTTGATACGTCCAAAATCATTCTGTTTCTGTATAACTTTTTTCTAGCTGTATACTAAAGTCTTAACCACTTTTTGATGAAACGTTAATTATATAACTCTACTTCAGGAGTTAAAATATTTCACAAGAACAGGTTCTGGAAATATTTATGGTGTTGGAATCTATACCTCGGGCTACTAATTTTTATCTAAGCAGGTCCATGTTAGTTCATGCTTGTTTGCATTCAGATGAAATATCTCAGAATTAGGAATGTTCTGAAATTTTTTTAATACGTCAAAATCAACTGTACCCTTAAATTTAATAGTGCAAATAAAGTTTTTCACAAGACCCAAATCACGCCATTCATTGACCAAGCTATACAATCGTTCTGGCTCGCAAATAATGTCGCTAAAAAACCAATCTAACTTGCCAATCTCTGTTGGTGACAATTTGAATGCGTCTTTCTTTATAAACTCGACGTTCTTCTGCATTCCAACTTTGGTATCCAAAGCCACAGTATCCACGCTCACCACACTTTTAGCTAAATGGGACAGAACCCAAGTCCATCCACCAGGATGACTGCCTAGATCCATGACTTTCTCGTCTTTTGAAGGAAATCGACCTATTCGTGCAAAGACCTCGTCAAGCTTTTGAAAGGCCCGCGACGGAGCCGACTTGTCTTCAGGGACAGCGGGTATTCCATTCTTAAATGGAATACTAATATCATCGGTAAAGCTAATTTGGTTCGCGTCTTCTAAAAACCAAGCACCGCATTTAATCAGATCAGATATATGACCGCGTTTAACTTGGGGAATTTTAACTTTGACTATGCCTTCCTGAATTAACGATGAACGACGATGAAGTTTGTAGTCCAAGTTGATCCAGTACTTGCCATGACTCTTTAATATTTTCGAAGCTTGCGAAATGGATTCGATTGGCAGTGTTTGAATATTCCACAGCTGCCATTGCGGCCACCAAAGGGCTTGCTTTGGTCCTTTTGCCCAAATGATTCCATTTTCTTTTTTTACTATTTCAAGATTTCCGCGATACTTGATCTCATCCAATAAATCGGATTCGTATTTTTCTGATGCGACAAAGACATGTAGGTTAGATGAATTCACAGACACTATTTAGCAATAGCTGATTGTTTTGATCAAGAACGAAGTAACTTAAATGCCAATGCGGCCCCTACCAAAAGTGTTCCACCAATGGCATAAACAATAGAATCAAACTGAGTCAATTTAGCCCTGACATACCCATCATTTTGAGGCAAGTTTCCTCAACACCGTATATAAAATCTCGCTGTTGGTTGTTCAATTAGTTGCTTAAGTAATTTTGCAGTCAACCTACCTTGGTCAGTATATTGCAGTTTATGCACAATAAAAAGGAGCATTTTATGCATAACAGACGACACGGAATGAACAGAGAAAACTATCGTCAACAATCAAATCAGCAAGCAAATCACAGAAACTATGCCGCTGAAGACAACAAAAAACAATTTCAAGATCAAGATTATGATCGCTACTTCCCGGAACAAAATTCATTTCATCCTCGTAATGAAGATTTTCAGTCACAACAGCGCGAGAATGAATATCCAAATCAAAGAAACGCTAACCGTTCTGATTATTTACACCAATCTCAAGGGCAAAGTTCTTCCTACGGCCCAACTCCGTATGGACAAAATTCATCACAAAGCTGGTCTCAACCAGTTCGTAACGATGAAGTCCCACAATCTAGCAGTCATTTTGGTAAAGGCCCTAAAGGTTTCAAACGTTCTGACGATCGAATTCGCGAAGAAGTTTCAGAGGCGCTTTTCCATGATCACGCCGTAGACGCGAGCGAAATCGAAGTTAATGTATATGATGGTGAAGTGATTTTATCAGGCACAGTGAGCGAGCGTCGCATGAAACGCTTAGCAGAAGACTGCGTGGACAACATCATCGGCGTAAAAGATGTCAGAAACGAAATTCGTATTCAATCATCTACATTTGCCGATAGATCAGAAAAAACAGGCAGCATCCCGAATACGGAAGATTCGTCTTCTGATCAGTTGCCTCCAACAGACAAATCAAAAGCAAAAACTCAAAATAAATTAATGTAATCCTATTCAACCAACATCTCTGGCGACTCTTTGTGGCCAGAGATGGATTGAGGCGGGTACAAAAAGAAGAACCACCCTGGTGGTGGTTCTGTAAAGAGAACGAGTTTGAGTTGAATTAACTATTTACGTGAAGCTTTTATTCTGTAGTCAGAGCGAACCATCAAAATGTAGGCGCCCGAAAGAAATAAAGTCGCGATAGACACGAATGCAATAAAACTGCTTCCTGATGATAAATTAACATTCGATTTCAAAATTACACTCAACAAGCCAAGTGCAAATAAGAAATATGGTTTAAATTCGTAAGTTAACCAGTCGTTCTTATGGTTAATATGTTTCACTCTCAAACCCCCTTCATAGAAGTACATAGAGGTAGTGCAAGTTCAAAACCATGGTGTAGATTCGAGTTCAGCGTGACGTCGAACCTACACTATATAGTTTTCTTACGCATGATAAATAATTATTCGACAGTCAAAATGAGACGTTTCTAATTGATACGGCTTTATTGCACTTGAATGATATCGTACTTAATATCCTTAATATGGATAGAATCGTCCACAGATTTACCCACGAGTTGAGCCCCCATGGGACTCTCGGGTGTGATGATCTTTATAGATAGGCCCTCGTGTTCAAGACTCTGCCCGCCGCCCTTTGGAAGCAACAACACCCACAGAGTTTTCCCCTTCGTCTCAAGTTGAATCAAAGCAGAAATCGCAATGGGTTGCCCCTGACTGAAATCACGCAGCTTCAAACTATCTATGACGATCTTCACGTCTTTTAAATCTAGAACGCGTTCAGACTGTGCACGCGCCAAATACGAAGCCTCTAAACCGCGCGTATCGTACTTATTTTCAGGTTTGTTCTCTTCGTGAGTGGCTACATCTAAAGTCACTTGAACGGTCTCGACCGCTAATTGTAATTGACGATCAATTTCAATTTTCAATTTTTTGAAGAGCTCAATTTTGCTTATCATGACGGTAGTCGATTTTTAGGTCTACGATACGAAGTACTTCGAGGACTATCGTAAGCTTCTTGTACAAATTGAATTTGCGTCTCTACTAGCTTATTAAAAACTTCTAACAAATTATCGTGCTTTCGATCTTGTGTTGGAAAACCAACCTTCTCGCCCAGCAATTCAATTGTATGATGGATAGCCTCAATCGTAGAATAGCACTCGGGCTTAGGCTGTTTACGCACGCGAAACTGTGAGGGTGCTGGCGGAGTAAAACAAATACGCGGCAGATGACTTAAATTAGAACTTTGACGAACCATTTTCCCAGCTGTGGCCCACGTTCCATCAATTACAAAAACAACCGGGGTTTTATTAGGAAGAAAAACTCTATTCGCTGCTTGTGATAGCAAACCTCGATCGGCCGTCAAGTTTACCGAATTTCTTCCTGGATATAGAATCACAGATGAATACTCGGGATTATCGATGATATCATTCACGCGCTTATTATGAGAATAATCTTGTCCTGCAATCAGTTCAGAATTTATCAAACACTGATGACTCATACGACCTGTAGCAATTCTACGACGCTCTTCCACAGGATGGATTAGAACAATAAACTTAATCTTTGGGTCAAACATTTTGATGGTCGAACAATAACACCCCACTGTGGGCTGACGACAGTCCCAACATAACTCGCGATATTTCGCGGTATTTTTTTCTTGTTCTTCGCGACGTTGTCGATAAGTTTCAATATCCATAAACGAAAGCTTAGCATTTAAAGCCTCAGATTCAATTCCACGTTAGACTTTGGTCTAAGGTCGAATTAGACAGCACCCTGTAGACAAATTTTGACCCATTCGCCATCAAAACCACGCAATTACCAGATAATACGCGTATTAGGCAAAAAAGGCGGTATTTGTTTTGCTCTCTAAACTTACATGAACCGATATTTATTTTTGATACTTTTACTAGCTAGCACGAGTTGGTCCAAGTCCGTTCTGATTATCGGCGATTCCCACGCGTGCGGCTCTACCGGAAAAACACTGTTTGATTCCTATTTAGGTAAGAATTTTCGAGTCTCTTTATACTGCGGAGTCTCTAGTCACCCGTATCACTGGATCCATGGTGAGGCACCTAAAGGTTTTATTTGTCAGTCACGTACCGGCGAAGGCGATAAACTTTCAAAATGCTCTGAGGGTGGAAATTATATTCCACTGCAATCCATTTTATCTAAAGGACCTTGGGATAAAGTCATCGCGATCATGGGCACGAATTCCTTGAATAACCATGTGGCAGATAAAAACTATGATGAACTTTCAAAAGATTTGCAGGCCGTCTCAAGTAAATGTTTTTGGATTAGTCCTCCGAATCTTCGCGTAGATCAGGCAAAGGCTAAAAAGAATGGCATCACGAAACTGCAGAACAATCAGGATGAATTTTACAATTCACTCACAACATCGGTTGCTAAAAACTGCACACTTCTAGATAGCAGAAATTACACGACATTAGGTTCAGCAGCCGCCGAAACATCCGATGGCATCCACCGTACAATCAGCGCAGGACAATCTTGGGGTTCACAACTTTTTGATGAAATTGAAAGTAAATAAACTATTCGATTTGAAATTCAACGCGAGCTTTTTCTAGGTCTTCTTTTAATTGTTCTTCCGACCAGCCTAATTCACGAGCTAAAATTTTACCGACTTTGTCTAACACTCTTTTAGTTTCCAGTTTGTCCATCGTAGCCATTCTCACTCGACGAGCTAACACATCCGTTATCGATCGAGCCGATTCAAAATGAACGGCATAGTACACTTCGGCCCAGATGAATGGAAGACCTTCAGACATGCGTTCGTGAGCCTGCGGATACGTATCCAGAAGGTTTTTCGCTTCGCCCGCATAAATGCGATTCAAATAAATCGCGATATCACTTGGGAGTTTATACTGATTCATTAGATTTCTATAATTATCAAACGACCAATTAGCTGATCCCGCTAACTTCAAGTGATCAGTTTTAGAACTTACCATTTTAGGATCAAGCCCTAGCTGAGTCATGACTTGATCGATAGCATGTTCACCCATCACGCGATAGGTAGTCCACTTGCCACCAGTCAGCGTAATCAGACCAGATTTAGGATTTCTATTGATAACGTGGTCCCTGGCCAGCGCCGCCGTATCACTGGCACTAGGGTCTGAAACAAGCGGCCTAATTCCAGTCCAATAAGATTTTACATCCGCGCGAGTAATCGGCTGACTCAGATACTGGCTGACTTCTTTTATCAAATAAGCAATGTCGTCTTCGGTAGTTTTTGGTTTTTCAACGACGTCTGATTTACTATCAGTTGTACCAATCAGAGTTTTACCTTCCCAGGGAAGAACAAACAGCACGCGCCCATCCGATGTCTTAGGAATTAAAATTCCAGCTTCTGGCAATGCAAACTCTTTATCTAAAACCAAATGCGTTCCACTCGCACCAGAAATCATAGCAGGGACGGACGGATCATCCATCTGACGAAGTTTATCAGCAAACGGCCCGGTCGCATTCAGAACAGTTTTTGATTTTACGGTATATGTTTCTCCAGAGATCATGTCTTTAACCTGCACACCGACGATTTTCTCGCCCTCTTTCTCAAATCCAACAACACGGGCATGGTTCAAAAGAGTAGCTCCGTTGGCCACAGCCGTTTTAGCTAAGCCAATCGCAAGTCTTGAGTCATTGAATTGACCGTCGTAATAAACAACGCCGCCCTTTAATCCGTTTGCATTAATCTGTGGGTAGAATTTTTTAATTTGCTCTGCTGAAATAAAATGACTATTCGGCAGCTTCCCTTTTTTCCCGGCAAACAAGTCGTAAACTTTCAAGCCCGCCCAATAGTAAGGAACTTCTGGCCAGCTATAGATAGGAGTGAGCAAAGCCAAAGGCTGAGCCAAGTTAGGCGCATTCTCGATTACAGTTTTGCGTTCTTTCAAAGCATCGCGGATCAAATTATACAGCGTCTGATCCCACTCTCGCTGAGTCAGTAATTTAGTCCAAAGCTGTTCTAAGTACCGAACACCTCCGTGGAGTAGTTTGGTCGATTTACTCGAAGTCTCTGAAGCGAAATCATCGGCCTCCACCAGCAGAGTTTTTAGACCCCTGGTCGTTGCATCGAGCGCCGATCCAAGGCCGGCACTGCCGCCGCCGATGATCACAACGTCGTATTCAGAATGATTTAGATTTTTGAAATGAATTTCACGCGAAATTTTTGATTCGTTCAATTTTGAGGGTTTGTAGAAACCAAGGCAGCTGGTATCGGCCATGGAAAATGTCCAAACCAATGATAACCCAAGTACAGTTTTCAACAACGTCCAAATAAATCCTGACTTCATGGGAACTTCTATATCCAAACCCCGTGCCCATAGAGGGAATGTCTATAGGCTGCCAAATCCATCCAATCGCTTTTTGGATATATAGATTGTCATATTTTAAAACAGAGGGCGCCACTTTGTCCCGGCAAAGCGCTCTCCGGTTTTAAAGAGTAAAGGAATAAAAAATTACTCGCGTTACTCCGATACAATTTTTTCAAGATTGTCGATTTTTATTTTATACACGAATTTTTTACTTTCCTTTATTTCTGCTAAAAGACCTAGGTCTACTAATTGTTTTAATTCCTGCCTAGCGACCTCTCTAGATCTATCGATACTTTCAGCATATTTCTCTATGTCATATTTTCTGAAATTATTTAGAGCTAGTCTTTGCAATAAACCGACTTGATTTCCATTAATTCCAATTTTTTCCTTAAGCTCATTGATCTTCAAAAGATATTCCACTTTCTGAGAAACTTTTCTCAATGCCTCCAATAAAGCATCTAAATTGAAGTCGATAAAAAATGTTAGGTCTAAATCATTTTCCACAACCTTTTCGAAAGATTTTTCATATTGTTTTCCGTGGGCTTTTAAATATGCAGAAATTGAAAGAAGTTCGACAAATTTTAGATCATTTTTGATGGCTTTAAAATAGAACATCGCTCTTGCTGTTCTTCCATTGCCATCAAAGAATGGATGTATATAAGACGTAAAATAATGTAGTATTATTCCCTTCAAAAGCTTGGGAAAATACCTGGTATTTTTTATTGTAACGTCAAATGCTTCAGCCAGTGAGGATTCAATAAGTTTAGAATCTTTTCCCTCATGTTTCCTTTCTCTTGCCGAAGAAATCACAAACACTTTATCATTTCTGAATTTTCCAGAATAATTTAAATCGTCGTCGCTTAAAGTGTTTTTTGTTACAATTCCATGAAGCTCTCTAATTACATCTAATGAAACAGATTTTTTCTGGTTCTCTTGTATCCATAACATCGCTTTATAGTTGTTATACAGCATCCATTCGTCTTTGTCCTTAGGGGCATTCTGAGACTCAATTAGCTCTTTTGCTTTTGCACGCGTACTATTAGCTCCTTCATATATCGCTGAGGTAATAGCCTCTTCAATTTTAGCATCTAAAAAAAATTCCTTTGAGAAGGCCGACTGCCCTACTATTTTTTGATATAACTCTAGTCCTAACTTTTCTATTTCATCCGCTTTTTGGTAGATACAATCCGCAGGATAAAACCAGAATTTTTTGTCGATTGATTTCAAAAAAAATGGCACAGCCGCTGTTTTTCTTAGCCGTACTATTTTTGATTTCATTTCGGTCCAATTGGCCTGGCTTTCCCCAATTTGAGTCAGACGATATTTAATTTCGTCCGGAGTTCGATACTGCTTTTGAGAGTAGTTTATCCAAATGTCAGAGTTCAAAAACTCGAAATCTTCTTTTACAGTCATTCACTCTTCCTACAAATTTTTCTACATATATTGTAGCAAATGTAGTGTTTTTAACTTTTCTTAATATTATCAGCTATATATAGCTACAACAAACTGGCAACTAAGCATTTGGTACGAAAACACCTAGACCAGACTCGGTATCGATTTGTAGCGACCTTTGTTTTTCCTATTTAGAAGTAATGGAAAAACATCCTGTGGAGTATTTCGATTTTGGGCCAATCCCCAGTCGACTAGATAGTTTGGGGAGATACTTCGTTATTCAACACAACTAAACGCATCACACATAGACCCTTACTATTTGATCCCAGCAAAGGCAAAAGTGAACCCATGGCTTCTGAGCCATTGCCCCTAAGGCAAATTTATTTTGGTCCAAAAACGAGTCATTAAAAATCTTTACGAGTTTTTCGTTATTTCCAGTGTTTTCAATTCTTGTCCCAAATTGCCTCAATTACCTCGTACTCGTCGTCATTTGTAGCAAAACTCTAGCATCTGATATAAATCGGAGCCTGTAAGAGGTTCCCATGGATCCCATATATTTAAACAGCGTTTACACAGTAAAGCCAAAAAATCTGTATCGCCAGGCTGAACTATCGCAATGGATCGCCCAAATTCACCAAAGAGCCGAGTCTTTTAAGCCCAAAGATCAACAGACAGATTCCGATTTAATAGAAAAATTTTTTCTACGTTATGGGGTCAAAGACGCACAGATATCTGAACGATATTTTGAATGCAGCGACGTCTTTACCGGGTTTTCTGACCATTCAGATATTTATAAAATTACGACGTCAACCCCGAATGGTGTCGACATCACTGAACGTTCCCGGTTTTTCTTAAACCGCTCTTACGAAGTATTACAAAAATTCTACGATGTATCGACCGTGCAAATTCGCCCTGACCATTTGATCCACGTCACATGCACGGGTTATGTCTCACCCAGTGCGGCTCAAAAAATCGTGGCGCATCAGAACTGGCATCACAGCACAGACATCACACATGCCTATCATATGGGATGCTATGCATCTCTACCCGCCATTCGCCTGGCTAGAGGCCTTGTGAATACAGAAAATCTTTCAGTTGATGTCGTTCACAATGAAATGTGCGGACTCCACATGAATCCTCAGTTGCAGACTCCCGAACAAATGGTCGTACAGACACTGTTCGCTGACGGTCACGCAAAATACACCGTATCTAAAACAAAATCCAAAGATCTGAAAAATCTTAAAATTTTAGCCATCAGTGAAAAAGTTTTACCGGATTCAGAAATGGACATGTCATGGATTCCCGGTCCGTACGGAATGCAAATGAGTTTATCTAGAAACGTTCCGCCAAAAATCAAAGGCGAACTGATGTCGTTTTCCACCGACCTATTTTCAAAAGCTGAATTAACCAACGAGCAAGCAATGAAATCGGTTTTCGCCATTCATCCGGGCGGCCCCAAAATCATAGATGCCGTTCAAGAAACATTGGGCCTATCTGCTAATCAAATTGCAGAAAGTCGCAGGGTTTTACTTCAACGAGGAAACATGTCGTCGGCAACTTTACCCCACGTGTGGCAAGAAATTCTTTTAGCCAACTACCCCTTAGGAACTAAGATGGTCAGTTATGCATTTGGGCCCGGACTCACCTTATTTGGTGCAGTGTTTGAGATTTGCTAATGTTGTTTTATTTCATTCCGTTTTTATTTCAAGGCGCCGCGATGATTTTCGATGAGTTCTATTTTCATCGGCAACGTGGCCTGCCACTTTGGGAGCGGATAGGCCACCCATTAGATACGCTCACTGTGTTAGCCTGCTATCTATTCCTAGTTTTCTGTCCGGTATCCATAACCAATATAAATATCTACATTGGTCTATGCGCTTTTTCTTGTTTGTTTATTACAAAGGATGAATTTATTCATACCGAAAAATGTGATGCCAAAGAAAATTGGCTGCACTCGGTTCTTTTCATACTTCACCCTATTACATTTATGTCGGCAGGGTTCATTTGGGCCTGGGGACTGAGCCCCACGTTTTTACTTGTTCAGCCATTTGTTATTGCCGCATTTCTTTTGTATCAAATCATTTACTGGAGTTTCATTGGAAAAAGTAAATAACGACATTTATAATTTGTATGGCGATCGTTGGTATACAGCATTTGATGATCCCGTCGCCCTGCTCAGAGCGGAATCAAAAACAAAATTGCCTTGGATAGTAGATAAGCTACGCAGTCATAATCTATTGAAACCGACAACAAAACTTCTAGATGTTGGCTGCGGAGCTGGGTTTTTAAGTAACGAGCTTGCAAAATTGAATCTGGATATCACCGGAGTCGACCTGTCCGAAGATAGCCTACGCGTAGCTACTAAATTTGACCAAACAAAAACTGTAAAATACCAGACCGCCGATGCCTACCATTTACCATTCCCCGAGAATACGTTTGATGTACTCACAGCCATGGATTTTTTAGAGCACGTTGAAAATCCTGCTGATATCATAAAAGAATTCTCACGAGTCCTTAAGCCGGGTGGAATATTTATTTTTCATACGTTCAATAGAAATCCGATCGCGTATTTAGTCGTCATCAAGCTGGTAGAATGGTTAGTAAAAAATACCCCCAAACACATGCACATCATTCGTCTCTTTATTAAGCCCTCGGAATTGGCCAAATACTGCCAAGATGCAGGAATGTCAGTTGAAGCCATGACAGGCATCAAGCCTGTGTTCTCGTCGATTCCAATTTCACATATATTTTCTGGAGTCGTACCCGAAACGTTGCGTTTTGAATTAACCAAAAGTTTATTGCTGTCTTATATGGGTAATGCCTTAAAAAAACCTTAGGTTCTTGAATTCCGGGCATAAAAAAACCAGCTTGGGCTGGTTGATTTAATTTGGTAGGGATCTTCCGACAACCTGCAATCTAAGTCAAGTACATGATTTTATTGAGATCACCATACACCTAATTTCTCAGGAAAACCAAGATCTGCGGGCTTTTTATGAACAAGGTTTTTCGATAAATGAAGTTGCTAATCGCTTCGGATTGCCCTATTCAACGATCCGAAGGCAGCTCGTTCGACAAAAAGTGACGTTCAGAGTAAGTAAGTCCGTCAGTTTTTCTATAAATCAACGGCAGACTTTTAAGAACTCTGCGCCGCCGCCGTATGGGTTTTGTTACCTAGATGGCCAGCTGCAAAAAGATCCCAGAGAATATCCTACACTTCAAATAATTGAAAAGCAGCGTCAACTTGGCCGCACTCCAACAGAGATCGCCAAGTTCTTGAGCGACAAAGGATTTAAAACTCGTCATGGAGTCTCGTGGCGCCAGGCCCATGTTTTCAATATCGTGCAGCGACTTAAAAATTCAAAAGCTAATCAATAAACAAAGGAGTCTTCAATGAACCTCGAAAAACTTATCACATGGATTGCCGGCATCGTCATAGCCTTTTCTGCGGCCGGAAAACTTGACATCTTACAAGCTTGGATTTGGCGAGCTCAGGCAAAAGTAATTTATGAGTCTCGTAGTTCCAATTGGGGGTCTCCTCGATTTTTTTCACAAGAATCTAGAATTCAAAATCAAAAAATCAATACAAAGCAATAGACCCACAAGTTACTAAATTTTGAGATCATCTAGTCCTGGTTATTAAGTTTGACGCTCCAACTTTAAGCCTCTCTTTTTCTGGTCTTCGCATGGGTCGCGCCAGTTTCTTTGAAACTTTCACGCCCTCATGCCGCATTCGCGGTCGACCAGGAGAGTCTTAAAGTTTCCACTCATGGCAGCACCTCGCCACCCTCCTTTTGTGAAGGGCGGACTCAAACAAATGCCGCCAAGCAAACTAACCAGGAGATAAAAGATGAACACAGAAATTAAATTAAAACTTGAAAAATTGGCTTTGAGCAAATCAATACCATTTTGCTATTCTTGCTACCATGAATGCCCATCCGGACGCTGCAATTCCTGCGGGACAGATGACCTAATGCAACTTTTGCCCGGAGTGGCCTGTGACTACGGCATTGATTGGATTATTGAATCCATTCTTGAAACTGAGTTAACTGCCGTCAATCTTGACGAAGAATTTGAAGAATCAATTCGCCAGTGCTATGAAGAGACTACTAAAATAGGATGGATGAATCTCGATACAATTTCAGTCATGAAATCGCACGACCCAATTTCTTGGAGTTCTGCTCAATCAGAATGGGAGTCGATGGAAGCCGAAGAAGGAAACATAGTGTCCTTTGATAATGGCAGCACCTACTACCGAATGTACGACATAGAAAATCTTTTGGAAGAACTGGAATTGCAAACACCGTAAGGTGTTTGCCTTTAGAGGCATTAGGTATCAAAAAAGTCTTTTATTTCGCATCGAAAAACTATGGCCAAACGATGAAGTGTGTAGAGACTCGGTGAATGCCGTCCCGACTCGATTCTTTGATAATTTCTCAATTCAAACCCGTACTCAGTCATATCGGTCTGCGAAAGCTTTCTAGACTTTCGGCACTTCTTTAGGTTGGCCCCCAGGCCCAATAGAATCTTCTTATATTTATTCTCATCTGATTGCACATACTAGATAGTATCGGGTTGGTAAACTTATACCGTCGGTATAGTTTTACCGTCCAGGACTTCATTTTTTAAACGCACCTGACGACAATTAGTTTATGAAAAAAATTGTATTAATAATTGATGATGAGTCAGAGCTAAGAACTTGTATCTGCGATAGCTTTGAACAGCTTGATTTCACTGTCATTCAAGCTTCAAATGGTTTTGAGGCCCTTCAGCTAATTGCGGGGGGGCAGAAAATTGACCTCATTTTAACTGACATCGATATGCCAATTAAAAATGGAATTGATTTTCTGAAGGAGTTTCGGGTTCGGGATCGAAGCACGCCGGTAATAGTTATGACTGGTGGCTGCAAATACACCGAAGCTGAAGTTCTAAAAGCAGGAGCAACGGTTTTTTTGCACAAGCCCATTCCAAAAATCGATTCGATTTTTAAAATGTTGGCCGCATGAAGTCTTCACTCAAAACTCTACCAACGTCAAAAGATTGCGCGCCTCAAAAGGGTGAATATAATTTTAAAAAGGAAAGTTTTTTGCTTAATTTCTCAAGTCTAGATTTGAGTCTCAGTTTGATACGAAAAGCTCAATCAAAGCGAAAATTTAAGAAAGTCTCAAAACCAACCGATGGTTTTTTTAGCATGTTAAGAAAATTTCTCATTTATTCTCTTATTCTTAGTTTCACTTTGGATTCTCATTCAATGGCTTTAAACTATTATTATATGATTAAAAAAAATGATAATGCTTCTACTCTTTTATACCGGGCAAAACTTAGGCCGATTTATGCCAAATCCGGCACTCTTTTTTTATTGCGCAAAGAAAATGCGAAACACATTCCTAATATCGACTTACTATTTCCAGGCGATAGGTTATTTTTTCCTAAAACATTGGCCTTAAAAGCCCAACATGAGGGCGCTGTTCAGATCACTCAACGAAATGAAATTATTTTTAATGATAGGTTAAAAATAAAACAAAAAGCAACCAATCGAACACTCGCCAATGAGCCTCGTGATCCAAATTCTCCAGACACTCAATCTCAAAAAACTGCAAAAGAAGTACAACAAAAAGTAAAAAGCCTTGAATTAATTAATCCGGAAACTCAAGCGCAGAGTGAATTAGAGATTTCTTTGGAAACTGGTTATTCAAGACTTGACTCCTCTTTGAGTTCAGCGAGCGCTGTCTTGCTGTCGCGTCCAACACTAGGGGCTAATTTAAAATGGCAACAAAACTGGTCTCAGTCTATGAGCAGTTTTATTCGCTGGAATTATAATTCGATTTCCTTTCAAGATACAAGTAGCGGCACGGTAATTGGTGGAAATAAGCAAACCACATCGCTGATGGCTGTGGGGCTTAATCATAGGCTTTCTCAAACGCTTTGGGGAACTCTTGAACTCGGAACTCGCGAAGAAATTTTTGCCCCCTCATATGTTACTGGAACGGCTACGTTAGAAACAAAACCTATTCCTTATGCGCGGGTTTTAATTTCAAAAAAATTACTCGAAGTTAATAAACTAAATCTAACAGGCGCTTTGGGTGTTAGTTATTTACTTGGTCTATCGGGCACAAGCTATAACGTAAGTCCCGGGGCAGAATATTTTACTCAATTAAAGGTGAGTCATAAATTTAAACGTCTTTCAATTTTTGCTTTAGGTGAATACGCTGAAACCTCGCAGAAAACTTCTTTAACAAATCAAACACGAAAAGATTTCCGCACACAGTTCGGACTAATCATTCCTTTG
This sequence comes from Bdellovibrio sp. 28-41-41, assembly GCA_002256935.1. Lineage (GTDB taxonomy): Bacteria > Bdellovibrionota > Bdellovibrionia > Bdellovibrionales > Bdellovibrionaceae > UBA2316. The sequence continues at coordinate 49,215 of NCGL01000004.1, read as the reverse complement.
GGCAAAGAAGAATAGCGGCAGAAAGAGGGAGTTCGATGAATTTATTTTCACGCAAGCCAAGCTTTATAAAAATGATTTTTGTGAGTCTAGGGTTTTGCTTAACTTTAGCCCTTGGGGCGTGCTCAAATCCCTTTGGCGGTGACAAGTCTAAGGTGGATACCAATTATGGTGCACAATCACCGGCAGAGCCCGCAGCCACAGGTTATGAAGTTGTTTCAGGAAGTAAGCTTTCCGAAAGCACGGTGAGCGCGCAGCACAAGGTCGATGTAACAGTGGGCGCATCGACAAGCCAAGTTAGGCTAGTCACAAATAAAAACAAGATCGTTTACTTAAATGTTCAGGGACAGATTATTTCAAATGAGTAAAAAACTATAAAAGGGAGCCATTTTTATGAGGGCTTGGATAAAATTATTAAAAGTATCTGTTGGACTTAGCCTATGGCTATTAGCTCAAGTCAGTTTTGCAGGTCAGTCGGTAGCGGTGCAGGGGCGATTGTTAAACAGCAATGGCACGGCTGTTACATCCAGCTCGGTAGCTTTTACTATTCAAGTTAAAAGCCCGGGAGCTGAGGATTGTCTTTTGTATCAAGAAACTCAGAGCTTAGATTTATCTCAGAGCCAAGGGGCTTTTGCACTAACCTTAGGAGCTGGCACAAGAGCTGCCCCCAGTATTGATGGCGGCAACTCACTGAATTCTATTTTTTCAAATTCAAATGTGATTTCATTAACAGCGGCCAGCGCGCCGTGTGCAACAGCTGCTACTTCTTATACACCTATTGTTAGTGATACTAGAAAATTAGTGATTAGCTTTGATGATGGCAGTGGCCCAGATTCAATTCCTAATATTGCCTTATCTTGGGTGCCTCAGGCGATGTACGCCCAAAGCGCTCAAAATTCAATTCAACTGGGCGGCGTAAATTCAAGTCAGTATTTAAGTGTGGCCACAGGCACAACGCCGGCTGTTTTAAGCGCCCTTGATTACACCAATCTAGCCGCGCTGATTGCTGGAACCACAAGTAATAATTTTGTACAAACCGGAGCCAGCACCTTTTCTACAGGAACAGGAGCCGTATCGTTAAATGGACCCGTGAGCATAGCGGCTAATCAAAATCTTTCCATGGCTTCAGGCACAGGAACTTTTACTCAGACGTATACCGGCACCAGTACCGCTTCCAGTGTGATTGCAAACTCTGTGACTACAAATCCCGTGCAAAGCATAACTGGCAATGGATTAACTAGCGGCTCTTTATTAAACTTAACTTCTACTTCAACCGCAGCAGCCAGTGGAAACTCAGGGTTAAATATTGCCATCTCTGGCGCTAATGGAACTGCGGGAATTACAAGAACAGGTATTTCATCGGCAGTGAGTTCAACAGGAACTACATCTACAAATGTGGGTGGTTATTTTTCAGCAACAGGTGCTATAAACAATTATGGCTTGATCGTAGCTAATGGCAATGTGGGGATCGGAACTACGGGCCCGAGCGGATTGCTGTCAGTTGGAACTGGAGCCACGACAAATTTTTCGGTGAATTCGACAGGAAGTGCACAATTTGGTACGACCACACAAGTTGCTAAGACTAAATTGTGGGGTATGGACGGAGCTACTTCCACCGGAGTTTATGTTCTAGACAAAAACAGCTTTTACGGCACTTGGCAAAATGCCTCTTCCTTTGAGGGAGTACTTACTGATGCAAGTGGCAATCAGAATGGGTGGAGTGACCTTTGGATTAATTACTACTCAACTGGGTATACAAACATTGGCAACGGAGGAGGCAAAGTCAGTATTGGTGTCGATACAGGCGCTTCTCCGGGATCAAGTTTAGATATCAACGGCAATCTGAGCATAGGAGCTGGTAACATGGGCGTTGCGGCGCCTACAAACGGCGCCATCATCCAGGGCAATGTCGGTATAGGGACTACATCTCCTCAGGACAAGTTAGATATTAACGGGAATATCAGAGTGGCGAAGAACTCCGCGCAGCCTTACGCCTGCGATGCTGCACACGATGCAGTGATTGCTCTCACTTCGCAATATACCACATGTGTCTGTAAGGGCGGCTCAACAAGTTGGGTTCGAACGACTGATGGATCCACCGCCTGCACTTGGTAAATCGTGTTCTTTTTTTTGATTGCAAATTCAGTCGAAAAATTGGTGTTTTTGACATTTACGATTTAATTTTTCCTAACAAGTTTAAAGACTTAAATATGCAGGTGCTTAAAAAGTGACTCAAAAGCAGATGTTTTGAGGTATCACCTCCACTTTTCAGTCATTTTGGGTGACCATTTTGACCTCACCCCCCACCCTAAACTGCATGTTTTTTAGTTTTTCATCAGCATTTGGTCACCAATTTGATGCCTCCTCGGAATTGGTCACCCAAAAAAATTAGCTTCGTGTAAAAATATCAAAATGAACAACAACAAACGAGTGATCGGTGCTTCTTGGCATTGAAAAAGTATGTCCCGCTTGTGATCAACGCTTCCGTTACTGCGAACATTGTTGGCGTGGACACAAATATTGCAGCCCAGCCTGTAGCCTACAAGGGAGGCGAAAAAATCGCCGTACCACAGAAAAAAGGTATGCCGCCACTGAACGTGGGCGCGCGAATCGTCGTCTACGTCAGAAAAATTTTCGTAGTCGAAATATTTTATCACCTAAAGTAACTGATCACTCTCCACCAAAGAAAGATCAGATTGTAAGTTGCACCTCGAAATCAACGAATGGTGCATCTAAACAGTGTTGGCATTGTCAGAAGTCCATTCGAATTATCGCCGGAGGCCCAGTTGCAATCTCAGAAAAAAATCATTATTTCTCGTTTTCTCGATTCAGATCAAAAAATGATTCGCTTTCTTTTTGAACCTAATCGAAAGGCAAATCTCCGAGAGCGTCCTGAAATTCGGCTCTATGAAAGCTGGGAGTTTCCCTCACCTCTGTCTGGCCAAAAAATATGACCGGACAAAAATGGAACAGACGACCCAAAAGACATTTAACTGAAGATAATGAAACCCACGACCCATCTAAAATACTAACAGAACACAACTATAAAGTATCAAGGGTTCGGACCAAGAGAAAAAAGCGCCGGCATCCAGGCTTTACCGTTGTGCCCGAGCATCGACTTTGGATTTTTGAAAACAATGATTAGCTTTTAACAAAACGGAGAAAAAAATGGACAAAACAAAACTAAACAAGCAGATGAAGAAGTTCGAAGGCTACTTGATGGTGGACCGGGGCCTTTCGAAAGTTACGGCCAGCGGTTACTGTCGAACTGTGAGTATTTCCTTACGAAGAATGAAAAAATTCATTCCCCAATACAAAAATATTAAGGAATATGTTGGCTGGATGTATGACAAAAAATATAGCTACAGTCACGTTGTTAACTCTTCCCTAGGGCTAGAGCATTATACCCGCTTCAAAGGCCAAGCGATAAAGCTTGCTCGACCAAAAAAACCAAGACGACTTATTAAGGATGTGATGACAGAGTCAGAGGTCTCGCGTTTACTTTTGGCCGCCAAAAATATTCGAGTTAAGGCTATGATTTGTTTGCTTGCGTATTCAGGAGTTAGAAATCTAGAATTATGCAACTTAAAGTTAGAGGATGTTGACTTGGGAGCAAACCAAGTCACCGTGCGAGACGGAAAAAATCGACAGGATGGTGTTATAAATATTTCCGCAGAATGTACGCGCGTTCTTATTGATTATTTGCGATTTCACCCTAGAGAAAAGGAACATTTTCTTTTCACAACACTGCTTAAGAACAATCAATTAACTACGGGTGACGTAAGGAAAACACTTCGAACAACAGCATCAAGAGCACAAATCGGGCGACGTATATTTCCCCATCTTCTACGACATAGTTTAGCTAGCAACCTTTTGAATAGAGGGGCCAGCTTAATGATGATCCAACAACAACTTCGTCACCGATTTATTGAATCAACCATGATTTATGTTGTCTCTAGACCAATTCGCAACCGATCTGAGTATGATTTTCATAAGCCCGCTTATATGTGAACGCGCAGCTTAGACTAATTCTGTCCTATTTCAATATTAGCATTATCCATCTTTAAATTGCCAAAAGTGTCGAATTAAAATAAATGATTGATGGAAACCCGCTCTAGGATTGCTTGAAGGAAATAATTTTTTGCAAAACTCAAACAACCATACTCATGAACACTTAGAACGATTAACTGGAATAGTTGAGAGAATTACCTATCACAACCCAGAAAATGGTTGGACTGTGATGAAAGTGACTCCATTTAAAGATCCAGCTAAACTTGTCGCAGTTCTTATTCATCAAGTAAAAGTGTTTGCCGGGGCTACAATTGAATTTCATGGCTCCTATTCTCACCATCACAAGCATGGCGAGCAGTTCAAAGCCGTTCGTGCAATTGAAAAAAAGCCAGCGTCCGCCGCTGCCTTAGAAAAATACTTGGGATCTGGATTAATAAAAGGAATTGGTCCGGCCATTGCTCGCAGAGTGGTCAATCATTTTAAAGAACGTACCCTAGAAATTTTTGAAAGTAAAATTGATGAACTTTTGGAAGTTCCAGGAATCGCGGACAAAAAACTAATACAAATTCGATCTTCGTGGGAGGAACATAAATCTATTCGCGATGTCATGATTTTTTTGCAAGGGTATGGGATTAGCACTTTATTTGCCACCAAGATTTACAAAACCTATGGCGATAAAGCCATTTCCATTGTTTCGGAAAATCCCTATCGCTTAGCTCATGATATTTATGGTATCGGTTTTTTTTCTGCGGATAAAATTGCCTTAGCCATGGGATTTGAAAAAACGGGAATTCCCAGAATCGAAGCGGGAATAAAACATGTGCTTTCGGCCAGCCGCGAAGTAGGACATTGTTTCCTTTCTGAAAAACAAATAATGACTCAAACGCCTGAACTTTTGCGAGAACCATTAGACGACGATAGTATTAAATCCGTGCTCAGTTCCCTGCTGTCATCGGGGCAGGCCAAATCACGCACGCTTGATCGCGGTGATGGACCAGAGCCTTGCTACTATTCCAATGGTCTTTATTTTGACGAAATGACAACGGCAAAAATAATTTCCGAGCTTTCTAGAACAAAGATAACGGTTGATTCCGATAGGATTTCAACATGGACAGCAAAGTATTGCCAAAAACATGCAATTGAACTCAGCGACGAACAATTTCAAGCCGTTTGTGGCGTTGCTAGCCAGTCATTTTCAATTCTTACGGGAGGTCCGGGGTGCGGCAAAACCACGACAACAAAGGTCCTTGTGCAACTCTTGTTTGCGATGAAAAAGAAAGTTCTATTGGCGGCGCCTACTGGTCGAGCTGCACAAAGAATGACCGAAGTCATCGGCTTCGAAGCTAAAACAATCCACCGACTTTTAGAATGGGCTCCTGAAAAGGGAGGCTTTAAAAAAGACGATAAAGATCCCTTAGTGTGTGATTTTTTAATAGTGGATGAAACGTCTATGCTGGATATAAGTCTTTCCGCATCGCTTTTAAAATCCATTCCGCCTAATGCCCAAGTTCTTTTTATTGGTGACCCCGATCAGTTGCCCGCCGTAGGAGCCGGAGACGTGCTTTCTGACTTACTTAAAGCTGAATCTATCTCAAGGTATAGATTGACGAAAGTATTTCGCCAGGCTCAAGCTTCGACAATTATACGCTATGCCCACGAAATCAATACTGGGTCTGTGCCCAAGATTATCTCCCCTTTAGCTCATCCAAAAGCTTTTCAAGAAGGTAATGATTGTCTTTTTGTTGACGCCGACGAAGCCACTAAAGACCAAATCCAATTCATTCAACGCGCAAAACAAGCTATTGCAGCCGCAAAAACAAATAATCAAGATGCGCTATTAAAAGCTGGTGATGAATGGCTTGGCAAAGTTCATGCCTTAAGCGAAGGCTCTATTGAAATCGACAAACTCTTCCGGCCTGAAAATATAGACGAAGCCTCTATAAAGGCCCCTATTCTTACTATTCCAGAAAAATTTAGGCATGTGGATTTAGCAAAATTAATTTCCGCCCAAAACGGAATTGAAGAATTATATCATGTATTAAAAAATGTGCATCCTTGGTCATCACTGCATTATGGACTTACGGCTTTGGAAACAATTGTCAGACTCTATACAAAATCCATTCCCGAGTGGTTAGGGCCAGGGGCTGAAATTCAAGTTTTGACGCCACAAGTTCGCGGCACTGTTGGGACTGTTAATTTAAACTCTTGCCTGCAAAACATTAGCAATCCTGAACGCCCAGGAAAACGACAGCTACTTATTGGCGAAAAAGTTTTGAGAGTTGGCGATCGAGTCATTCAAACACGAAATAATTACGACCTTGGTATTTTTAACGGCGACATCGGTCATATTGCTGATGTTGATACTGAAGACATGACCTGTGAAGTTGTCTTCTCGGGAGGCGACGAAAGACGAGTGGTTTTTGAAAAAGATGATCTCTCTGAACTCTCCCTAGCCTACGCTATTACAATTCATAAAAGTCAGGGAAGTGAATTTCAAGCGGTGATTATTCCGGTACTAGGACAACATTTTAATATGCTCTTTCGAAATTTAATCTATACGGGTTTAACACGGGCAAAGAAGCTTGCTATTTTTGTGGGAACTCGTCGGGCTTTTGCAATGGCTGTCGGCCAGATTGATAATCGAAATCGACAGACAGCTTTAACGGAACTCATAGCGCAGTGAATAAATTCGATTTGAAATATTTTTTTTCTATACAGTAGAACTTCTTTTAGAAACTTCTGGGAAAATATGATGTGCCAAAGTGCAGTAATTCAATACGGAACTAATTCAGACAACAATGTATTTTTTTCTTCGTAAATGTTTCTTAAAAGCAATAGGCCCACGATTGGCCTTACGCTTGGCGGGTTTCCGCCACCTTTTAGCTAGCCTAAACTATTGATTAAGCATGAAGTCTCTTCGCTATTTTTTTCGGATTAGGCAGTCATGAAAAAAATACTCGATCAGCCAACCAACTAAACTAAATTACTTTAGTCCAGATACATTTAAACCGAAGGCCAAGCTATTTCTTATACTCAAACCTGTGCTTCGTTTCGTGGCACCATACTTGATTAGGGGATATATTGGGGGTACGATTGCAACACAATATTCTACTTGTCGATGATGATCCAAATATCAGAAGCTCTATGGTGGCTTTTCTTAAAGACGAAGGGTTCTCTGTTCGCGCCGTTGAGAGCGGCGAAGAAGCCATCGCCATTGTCAGGCAGGGAATTAATCAGTTTTCTTTGGGAATGATTGATTTTCACATGCCTGGGATGAATGGCCCTGAAGTTATAAAAGAAATTAAGGCACGAGAGCCCAATCTAGCAATTCTAGGTTTTTCTGGCGACGATTCCGTTGAAGCCCACAATCAGTCTCTCGACTCAGGGGCGGTATTTTTTGTTGAAAAAGACACAGCCAATGCCAAGCTACTAGGTATTATTCATCGTCTATGTCGTGAAGTTGAAAAGCGAACAAAGCCCGTTGCCTTATTTACTGAGAACGCAAATAGAAAACTCATTGAGAGTGTTGATATGGTCGGCATTTCTAATGCCTTGGCCGACACAGCCAATCTAATATTGCGTTTTGCATCCTCGAAAGAAACAGTTCTCATTCGCGGAGAAAATGGAACTGGAAAAGAAAAAGTAGCTCGCGGCATCCACAAACATTCTCCACGAGCCTTGATGCCGTTTATAGCTGTAAACTGTGCTAGTATTCCAGAAACTTTAATTGAGTCAGAACTTTTTGGACACGAAAAGGGTGCGTTCACTGGTGCGAACCGCGCACGAGTTGGTTTCTTTCAAGCGGCGAATGGTGGCACTATTTTCCTGGATGAAATTGGTGAGCTGCCAATGCACCTTCAGGCGACACTCTTGCGGGTGCTTCAAGAAAAAACCATTATGCCCGTAGGATCAAACATCGCAAAAAAAATTGATTTTCGATTGATTGCTGCAACAAATGCACCCATCGAAAGCATGATTGCAAATAAACAATTTCGGGAAGACCTTTTTTATCGGCTAAATGTTTTGCCAATCAATCTTAAACCACTAAGAGAACGCCCAGAGGATATTCCCTATTTAGCAGAAATCTTCATAAAAAGAGCAAATCAAGAAGAACGTAAAAATAAAATTTTGCTCGAGGCTACTGTAGAAGAATTCAAAAAAATGCACTGGAAGGGAAATGTAAGAGAGCTTGAGCATTGTATTAAACATTTGGTCAGTGCATCGGTCGGCGAGTACTTAGATTTAAGTATTCTTAAAGATAGAATTTATGTGGCAAATGATACTCAGAAATTATCTGACATCAATTCAATAAAAGCGGTGCGAGAGAATGAAGATAAAATTCTGATCACTGAAGCTCTTCAAAAATCAAAATCCATTTCCGGAGCCGCAAGACAATTGGGCTTCAGCCGAAGCACATTAAGAGACAAAATGAAAAAATATGGGATCGAAACAAAACAACATATCGAGGGGGATGAACTATGAGAAATTTAACTATAATAATTGTTATCGCTAGCTTCCTAGCAGCAAATGAAGGTTTTGCGCAGACAACAAGTAAGCCTGGTCTTACCTATGCTCAAAAGCTAAAAATTGCTTTGGCCATTCAAACACTCATTGAGACAAAAGTAATCAATGTAGAACTCAATCAATGTCTTCAATTGGATCAGGATATTTTTGATTTACTTAACCAAAATGGTGCGATTGAAAAAGGTGGAGTTAAATTGTTGTCTATTTGCCCTGACGCCGGCGCGTAGGGGGGCATACTATGGTTGTCTCAAAGCGACTTTCAATTATAATTGGGATATTATTTTTACTTACGGCTGGCGGAGGTCTTTCAATGAAGCAATTAAATACCAATAGGACTCTCCGAGTCGCCTTTCCTGAACAAAGGAAATCATTAAGTTATGAACCAACTGATATACGTCTTGGTTATGAATATATTTTTTTAGAAAATGTTTTTTCACCGCTGGTTGAGATTGACGCGAAAGGGTCGATCCAGCCTGGGGTTGCTGAAAAAGCCGATTGGATCAACGACGAACTAAGGCTCAAGATCCGGGATAATCTAAAGACTGCATCAGGTGTATTGATAACGGCTCAGGATGTGGTGTTTTCTTTGAAACGTCTTCTAGTTTTATCAGGAAACACACACGGCAATTTCAAAGACCTTATTTGTCCTGGACATATTTTAAAAACCGTCGAGGATGAATGCCCAGGAATCAAAAGCGAGGGAAACTACGTTTATTTAAATGCAAAAGAGAGAAAACCATTTCTGTTGCCCATGCTTGCTGCAATTGATTTTGCTATTATTCCAAGAACAAGCTGTGACCCCCAAACACTGGCAATCATCAATCTTAAGGAAACAAGTGGACCCTATTTTGTTTCTGATGATGACGGAAATGGGAATATAGAACTGAAACTTAACCCCAATCACTATCATGCTGCATCCGACATAGCGGACATCATTAAGCTTGTTGGCATGAATCCAAAAGTTCAGGGCGATAGCTTAAAAGCTTTAGTTGAAAATCGAGTCGATTTATTAACCACTATCGACACCGTGAAAGCCGACGAACTAATTAAGTTTGTGAAGCATGACTCTGATTTTAGTATCCACACAACGATGAAGATTAGAACGATGGCGCTGGTATTCACTGATCGCGGAGAAAGAGAATTCTCTGCTGCGGAAAGGCGATACATTGGCGAACGAGTAAAGGCTGCATTTTTCAAAATTTACCATGATTCATCTGGATTTGAAAAAAGAGAAGAGTTTTTCCCAAGCCTCGGCGAAGGTGGGTTGACTAACGATCAGCAAAGTAAACTAGCTAAAATAAGATCTAACGGCGAAGTAGAGCCAAAAAAATCAGTTCGAATCGGTCTGATGAAGCGAGGTTCTTTTGATGCTTGGTCCAAGCCGATAAAGGAGGAACTGCCACTTGCTGATTGTTACCATGAATCTGGACCGCCCGATTTAAAAAAAGATCTTAAACCTGAAGATATGCCACACGCTTTTGTCGTCTCGACAGACACAGCTTATAAGGAGGATATTGGCCTGATCTCCTTTTCACTCAACGCGGGATTTTTGGGGGTAAAAAAGCCAGAGCGTGAAAAATGGTTAGCAAATTATATGGCGACTAACGACAAAGATATTCGAGTTCAAAAATTGAAGGCTCTTCATTTTGAAGCTCTTGCCGCGCCAATTATTGTACCTTTCATGGCAACTCCCTATGCAGCCGTTGTTAGAAAACCCTGGAGAATGGAACTCTCTGAACTCTATGCGAATAATCCTTTATGGCTAATCAAAATAAATTAGCCCATTGGCTTTATTCAAATAAATCGGTATTCAATCCAAAATTTACTGAGCTGGATTGGACTACTACCTACTTTCCAGGGCTATACGATTTCGCGACTAAAATCACTTTTGGCGAAAAAATAGCCGAAGGCAGAGGTATAGATTTAGATCGCGTACTGGCTTTGGAAAAATCAGTCTCCGAAGCCATTGAGCGATTGATTTTCTATAGGACTCAGAAATCTTTTTTAGGTTTTGCAGTTGGCGGACGAAACGGTGCGGACAATCATGCCTATTGCGAAGCACTGGAGCGATATTTTATTTTTTCTCATTTAAAGGATCAAGTTTCGTTCAAAAAAATCTATATGAATTTAGCCTCGTCGAATTCCAAATCTGAGTTCGCTGAGTTTCTAAAAAGAATGCCGGATGTAAATGTATCGTTCTACGCGATGGCCGCATCTGCACCCTATTTTGGGATTGTTTGCCAGATTGTCATGAATAATTCGTTTGATATTCTAGGCTTTGCGCTAACAGACAATTTAGAAGAGAGTGTCACTAAATCTTTTCGAGAAGCCTTAGCTAACTTTGCTTGGTATCATTCTACTCAAAGCTCTTTATCGACTAACTCTGACAATAGTTTTAAAAATCCCGCTCACATGGGAACAGAATTCCTATCTAAAATTATTCCATTGCTTGGAAAAAATGACACCGAATTATCAATCCCAATTCCTGAGCTTGAGCGGACTGAAATTGACCTTGATGATTTCTATGAGTTTAAAAACTGCCCAATTACTCCTGTTGGCTATCGGGTTAAGGGATTAGAGGTTCATTTATGGTAGAATCTTTTCCAAACCGAATCAAACAGTTTGAGCAGAAACAAATGGTTTTTTCGACCATCGGCCTTTTTATTATTTTAGGCATATCAATGATCGCCAATACTTTACATATGCAATCAGTAGCAGAACAAAGTACCAAGTTTATTTCTAGAATGGTTGAAATTGGTGACTTTCGAGAAGTCGGTTTAATATTGCAAGAGGCACGGCTCGATAAATTTGAAGTTATTTGGTATCGGTCGCCAAATACAGCTCGGTCCTTTTCGCTTCCTCCGAATGCTGAGTATTTCACTGATGGTTCTTTTTGGAGATCTCTGACTAAAGAGAAAGTGACATTTCCGACTATTGATAAACTTAGCTCGATAGGTCCCGATGAAATCATTTTTGAATACAGTCGCCTTCGATTAATCCCTTACGCACTTTTAGTATGGATCGTTTTGAATCTGGTTTCAATTCCTCAAACTAGATACATGAAAAAGCGAATCCTGGAGCAATTGGAAAACGATCTAGGTGCAGAAAAGGGATTATTAAAGGCTGAACTCGCTCGGCAAATTCGCCATAATTTAAGAACCCCACTTGCTGCGCTCATGAGGATTCCAACTCGCTTGCCAGACTCAGTAAAAGCCGACAAGGAACTTTTGATCTCGACTATCGGTCAAATAAAGAGTTTAATTTCCTCTCTTGATGAAGACAAAAAGTCTGATTCTGCTTCAGCCAACAATTCTGTAGAAATTTATGATTCCTTGGTTTCCGCCGTGCGAGAAATTGCGTTGTCGATACCTTCATATTTGAAATTTGAATCTGATATCGATGACTCTATTGTTTCGGCAGAAGCAACTCATGTCCCATTTGAGTTAAGAGCCCTGCTTGGGAATATCGTAAATAACTCAATCGAGGCAACAACTTCTGGCGGACTGATTAAGCTTTCCGCTGTCGATAATGGCGGAGAGATTGTCATCTCGATAAAAGATGGCGGTCGCGGGATTGCATCTGAAATTATAAACAAGGTCTTTGAAAATGGTTTTACTTCCGGTAAAGCAGGCGGAACTGGTATTGGTTTGTATCATGCAAAGCAGTGGATTGAATCTTGGGGCGGAAAAATTGGAGTCAACTCACAAAAAGATTTTGAAACTCTCGTCACAATCACTCTTCCAATAAAAGAGCGAGCAAAATGGTATGTCCCGAGGTTAAAACTGAATCAGGACTCGGTGATTGTAATTCTAGATGACCAACTGGCAGCTCGTCACCTATGGAATGAAAAGATGCGCGAAGTGGCTCTTTCCGCAAATACCAAATTATTTTCTTCTTCGCGTGAGCTACTGAGTCTAAAGAACAAATTTTCTGAAAACCCTGAACGATACATTTTTCTTTTGGACTTTGATTTAAATGAGGAAATAAATGGCTTAGATCTGCTGTCAAACCTGCCGACTGAGTCACAAAAGTTTCTTGTCACTGGAAATTTTGATCAATTTGATATTCGCTCCCGATGCTCAAGAGACGGAGTCTTTTTGATCCCCAAAAGTCAAATCTCTACGTTACCAATCATTGTTCGCTAGCAACCACGCCTTTATCTCTTAAAAGTATTCAATTTTTTAACGACAACTTTCCCCTGGTAACTTGCCGCCAGGTATGGCGGCATACCGCCACCGAGATTTTTTGCATAACTTATTAATATTCTTAAGTTTGCATTTTTTATCTATGGCGGGTATCCGCCAATTTTAAAAATAACTCCTCAATTCACTTTTTCTATATTTTCTAAATTCTTTCAACGACTTAGTTTCATTTTTTCATCTGAAAAAACATTCGGACCCATTCCTGCTCTATAGGGAGTCAAGAAATGCTCTTGAAAAGAGAGTCCAACAATAAAGGGGGATCGAATGAATATAACGAAACAACATAAAAAAGAAAAGTGCCCAAAATGCGGGTCCGTCGAAATCGTTACGATGGGCTTAGACCAAATGTGCTGTGATTGTGATTGGGATAATAGTTTGCTGCTGGTTCAGCTCGGCCAGCTCGACAATCCATTCCAAGCAGTCAGGCAGCAGTTTGACGATCAAGTCACTTTTGAATCGCTAACACAAAAACAAAATAACGATCACGAAAACGCAGATCAAGAATTTTTTTCAGAATCAGCAATAAAGATTGCATAACCAATAACCGAAGGAGGTGAAATTATGAACGCAAAAACAATTATAAATCAAAGTGAAAATTGTGTGAGCTTAAGGCTGGCAGAGGCAATCACAGCTAACCCAACGAAGCTCAATTTTTGGAGCCGTCTTGCATTGGCTCTATCACAACCAGATTTAAATTTAGAGACATGGGAAAGACTGGAATCAAAACGAGCCCCCACTTCATTTAGTCGGCAGCAACAATGGAGGAACTATTAATGTCGAGAACATTAAAAGATAAAAATCCAATCTACCGAGTGGATGATAAACATGGTTTTGAAAAACGGATTGAACCAGGTTTTAAACGGCGATTTCTAAACTTCAAAAAATCAGGCCCGCCCGTTGACGGCGAAATTTGCCCAGAATGCGGCGGCCTTACTGATTTTCACAGTGGCTATTTGACTTGTTGTGACTGTGGTTGGACCGAAGATGTTCTAGAGATGTTCGAACTAGAAAGGTTTGCAGCATGAGCTACAATTCGGACTTTCCAAATAATAATGTTGTACCTATTAGAAAAACCGACCGTTTTGGAGTTTACCTTGGCGAAGTAACCTCGAGTGGTGAAATCATCGAAGGAGAAAGCGTTGGCATCGCTTTTCTAAAAATCGGATCAAAGAAGTTCAAATTAAAAATCTTCGTTTACCCAGGACAACAATACTTTGTCGTACCCGACGACAAAGACGATACAAAATACGTTGTTCTCAGCCTTGAGGAATACAAAATGGCAAGCGACGAAATTCGTACAAACTGGAATCGTATCGGCGAAGGGAGGCTTGTCGGCTGCTTTATTTCGCTGCGAATTCAACTTTTCACCGAAAACATTTTCATCTGTCTGTTTCCAGACAAGAAAGAAGCTTTGGAGGACATGATTGCATCTTAACACAAACAAAGGAGGTGACTCTATGAAACACAAAAAAATGTTATTTGGAATTTTAGTATTATCAATTGCACTAATTATGGTGCCAGAGTTGGGACTCGCCAATGTTGAGTCTTCACTGCTCGGCATTCAAACAAAACTGACTCGGGTTATATTGCCCACACTTTCAATTATTGCAATCGCATGGGCAGCGTTCAGTCTGATGAGTGGCAATGAGCGGGCCAAAACCCATATGTGGTACGCCATTTTAGGATCTATTATCGGCTTTGGGGCCGGGGCGATTGTAGACTTCATTTCACAGGCAGTTCACTAATGAGTGAAGAATTATTATTGACCTCAACAGTTCCTCGAACGCTGGAAACTAAAAACAAAATTCTAGGACTTGAACTCTCTGATGTTCTTGTTCTGCTTTTAAATCTATCTGTCCAAAATTTAATTTTTGGATCTACTTCTATGAAAATTCCCATGGTGTTTGGCACAAGCATTGGTATTGGTCTCATTCTATTCATTTTCAAACGAGGGAAACCTGATCAATTTCTTCAACACTATTTTGAACACCTTATTTCTCCAACGGTCACTTCTGCCAATGCTTCTGATTCTAAATACCGACGCTTCACAAATGGCGGTGCCCTATGAATTCTATACATTCACTTGCTGAAAGTCTTCCCTTTTGGGAAATTGAGTCCACTCCATTTCCTCACGTCTTGTTGTTTGACGGCTCAGTCTCATCTGGCTTTGAAATTCTGCCTTTAGATATCGAATGTTTTGATGAATCAAGAATCAATCAACTCACAATGGGACTGCGTGCTTTTGCAAACTCACTACCTGAAGGTATGACTTCCCAGTTCCTTGTTAAGATTGAAAATGACGTTGATGAAGTTCTTGCTGCTCATACAAAACTTGTAACGACTGAAAACCTGTTTTTGAAAAATCTTGATTGTGCTAGGGCTGCGAGCCTAGCCGAACAAGTGAAATCAGGATTACTATTTAGACCTAGGCTTTTATTTTTTTTAAAAACCACTGGAGCTGAAAAGCCGGGCTCGTTCTCTTTTTCATCGACAAAAAAATTTGCTGCTGAATTTGAAAAACAATTCGAAGACCGACTTCAGAGTCTTAGTCAGGCGCTTGAAACCGCGAAGGCAACACTTTCATCAATGGGATTTGTAACAAATGATTGCACCAAGGAGGATTTTGTTGAAATTCTCTATAGGCATTTTAACCCGAAACGATCAGAAAGTGTAACTCCTCCCAAAGTTTCTAAACGAGATCCTGATCTTGATGACATCTCACCTCGCGCACAACTTGTATTTGCCGACTTAGTTTTAGATCAACAAGACTTTGTCCTTGATCAACTCAAGACAAGAGTTATCACCCTGAAGACATTGCCCGAAATGACATTTGCCGGAATGATGAGTGGATTTCAGACATTGCCATTTAAGTATGAGCTTCTATTTTCATTTAATATTCCTGACCAGTCCAAAGAAATTAAGAATCTTGAATCCAAACGTCGAATGGCGCACTCCCTTTCGAGTTCGTCGAACAATCGGGTTTCAGATCTAGAAAGTGAATCACGGCTTTCACAAACCACGGACTTACTCCGTGAAATTATTGAAACCGGGCAACGAGTTTTTCGGGCGGAGCTAATAATTATACTAAGAGAGACGGCAAGTGTTGAGGGCGAGCGTCGCCTTAATCTTCACACGAAAGAAGTTCTATCGCGGTTTAAAACCTTGAGTGGCTCTGAGGGAATGCAGGAAACTGTTGCCAGTTGGAAGACATTCAAGGCCAATTTGCCTCTAGCGCCAATGGCGATGGTGCGAACAAAAAGAGTAAAAACAAACAATCTGGTCGATTTCTTTCCGCTTTATGGTGCGGCAACAGGTGATGAAAAACCATTTTGTTTGATTAAGACAAGGCTTGGAACTCTCTACTCACTGAATCCCTATTCGTCTCGGCTAAATAATTTTAATGCCCTTATTACGGGGTCCAGTGGATCAGGAAAAAGTTTTGCCAATAATTTCCTCATGCTTCAGCAGATTGCCAGAGGCACTCGTGTTTTCATAATCGACATCGGTGGGTCTTATAAAAAAATGACCGAGCTTCTAGACGGTCAATATTTTGAGATCAATCTGATGGGCCTTTATCGAATAAATCCTTTTGAATTGCGCGATCCAAAATTGGCTCCCTCTGGCGAAAAGCTTAAAGGTATAGTCAGTATCATTGAACAAATGGTGGTGGACCAGGGCGAGAAGTTGACTCGTTTTGAACGTGTTCAGCTTGAAGAGGCGCTCACTAACGTATTTGAAATCTCAAGAAGCGCTGCTACTCCTGGCTCCCCCGTATTGTCGGATCTAGCAAAATATTGCCTGGCGAGCTCCGAGGATTCGTTGCGACGAATTGGAAAATTGCTTTTTCCGTGGATTGGAGCCACACCCTACGGCCGTCTGCTCGATGGGCATGGAAAAATTGAGGGTGACAGAACTATCGTTGCATTTGATCTTAAAGGCTTATCGCAATACCCAGATCTTCAGTCGGTTATGATCCTGATTTTGACAAACTTCATTTTGGAGCAAGTCGAAACAGATCGAACAGTTCCAAAGCGGGTTCTTCTCGACGAATGCTGGGAGCTATTAAAAAGCCCTGCGGCTAGTTCGTTTATGGAGTATGCCGCTCGCTGTTTTAGAAAAACAGGAAGCGGAATTTCATTTATCACTCAAGGCGTGGAAGAAATTATCGCCAGCGGCATGGGGCCAGCCATTTTGAACAATACAGCAACCAAACTTGTAATGCTTCAAAAAGGTGACACCAAAGTTCTGCGGGATTCACTGAAACTCAACAGCCAAGAGCTTCGACTGATTCAAAGTTTAGAGCAAAGGAAGGGAGTTTTTAGTGAAGGTTTTCTAATGGAGGGCGAAAGTCGGCAGGTTATCAGAATCCAGCCGTCGCCACTTGAATACTGGATTTCGACTTCAGACGCCAGAGACAACCAGCTTCTGGAAAAATTCAGAAGCGGCGGACTTACACTAGAAGCCGCTCTTACAAAAGCGGCCGCGATCGCACCCTTTGGTGTTTCTTCCATGAAGGCGGCCACATGAGAAAAAAACTAATTGCTGCTATATTATCAATCACTTTGTTTTTTAGTTCCAGATCTGCGAAAGCGGATCTCTTTGGTGGTGATGTTGTCATTCTCACCCAAATTCTTGCCCAAGCGATTCAAACCGTCATAACTCTTAAGAGTGTTCTTGAGACCGGCAAAGATTCGTTAGATCTGATGCGTGACATAAATGCAGGGGTTAGAAGCGGTCTTGATTTAATCAGGATCATCAATCCAAAATTTAATCCCGGCGTCTATGGTGATTTACGAAATGCTGATGCCGTCCTTCGAGCATTGCAAGCTGTTTATGGTCCTGTTCCAACCGGCATGGATCAAGACTTAATGAAATCACAGGATCAAAGCGTCGCAGAAGTCATTTCGATGAATCGAAATCTATATGACTATGCCGACCAAGTTGACCGCGAAAAAGATCGCATCCTGTTTCATGCCCAAGTCGTAAGCCCGCAAGGGGCCGGAAAATTACAAAACCAAGCACTAGGTGTTCTCATCGGAGTAATGACCCAGTTACTAAGAATACAAAGTCAGATGCTCAAAATTATGGGCCAAAATATGGCTTATGATAATCGCAAAGAAAAAATCGCAACTCAAAATTTTAAAGAAAATTATCAAAGCCTATCGCATGGCTTTGGCTCTCTTCCCCGTGAAACCAAGCTCCCAAGGATTGGAGGTGACAAATGATTCCAAATCTTGAAGTCCTCGGAACGCTAGTAAGGGATCTATATCAGGGTTTAAGCCAACTGTTCTACTTGATGATGCCCATTGCGATTTTATTTTCCATTGTCTTTGGATATTTAAAATCAGGAGATGCGAACTATCCCGATGTGATCAAAAGAAGTTTTGTGGCAGCACTACTTTTGGCTTCATTTCCTGAAGTTTCAAATTTGATCTTGGATGTCTGTGATGGCATCGCTCTAAAAATTGATAATATGTCAGGGCTTGAAACTTTCATGCGAATGGCCCAGGAGAAATCACAAAGCTATGCCGTAGCTAAGAATGTACTGTTGCTAAAATTTGATGATCTCTTCATGGCTATCTTGAGCTTTGGTAGCTTTGTTCTTTTGTTAATCGCTCGCTATATCACAATTGCGCTTTATTATTTCTATTGGGTTTTGCTCTCGGTTTGCGCTCCGTTGATGATTATTTGCTATATTTTTCCCAGAACTGCCGGAATAACTGCGAACTTATATCGCGGGCTTATCGAAGTCGCTTGCTGGAAAATTCTGTGGGCTATCATGTCGGCGATGCTGACCTCACTATCATTTGGAAACATTTATAAAACCGAAGGCTCTTATCTCACGTTGATCGTTATGAACTTTGTAATAGCCGTCGCACTGCTATTCACGCCGATGCTTATGCGTTCATTAATTGGTGAAGGAGTTCAGGCAACCGCGCAGACAATCGGAACAACAGCTGCTTTGGCTGCGGTTGCCTTGCCTGGGAAAATTGCGACCATTCACCAAGTGTCACGCGAAGCTCTATCGCATACGCGAGCCTATGCTGGACAAAAAATTCAATCCATTCAAAACAATTTTAAACGACCCAACGGGTCGTAAAAGGAGGTGCCTTTATGAATAACAAAATCGTTCTACAAACAAGCCGGTTTCCTAAAGCAATGCGAGAGTTCGCCGAAGAAAATCTGAATCTAAAATTTCTTTGCAGTGTGCTCCTTGGTATCGTTACTTTAATGCTTCTGTTGGTCCTATTTCTTGTAAAACAAGGACCTACTGTGGTTGCCCTTGACGGCAGCGGCGAAGTTTCAAAAATCGAAACTAAGATCACCGATCTTCAAGTTGAATCTGCCGTCAAAGAATACATTAAGCATCGCTATTCATGGGATGAAAAAACCGTCAGTGAAGAAATCGGAAAGGCAAAGTTCTTTGTCCTACCCAGTCTTGCATCTGCCTTTGAGAAATCAATGCAGGAAACCTACAAATTCGTTAGAGAGAAAAAGGTACGGCAGCGGGTTTATCCAAAATCAGTTTCAGTCGATCTCAAGGAAAAGAAAGTCACTATTCTTGCCGATAGAATTACTGAGTTCGACAATTTGAAAGCCGCCACGGAAATGCGACTTTCATTGCAATTCTCGATTGACGACCGGACCATTATTAACCCTTGGGGCGTTTACATTACAAAAGAAACCGAAGAGGCTATTCGATGATTAGAATAACTCTATGGTTTCTATTTGTGTTTTTCTCATCGCTAAGTTTGCAGGCACAAGTTCGAAAAGTCACTGTTAACATTGACGAAATTCTAACTGTCAAAGCGGCCCTTGGAATCGCAACTATAATTCAACTGCCAGACACAATTCAGTCGGCAATCATTGGAGACCAATCAGGATTCAAAATTGAATATTTGGATAGAGCCGTGACCATCAAACCACTTAGAATGGGGATTAAAACAAATCTATATCTTGTAACTGACAAGCGTCGTTACAACGTAAGACTCGTTACCCTTTCCCAAGGAGTGGCCGACTATATTGTCTATATTAAAAATTCTGAGCAAGCAGCTACTTTAACGAAATGGCTTAAGGTCGGAGTTAGTCAGCAATCAGGTGATTTGAAACTCACAATTGATAGAATTGGAAACTCTAGGGAGGGATTTATTCTTATTGATGCAAAACTCTCCTCCGAGACAATAAAAATAATTTCTATTAAGCCCTCAGAAATTGAAATAATTCAGGATGGCAAATCAAAGGTCATCAACGGACTTTTTCTTTCTGATCTTAAGGTCGTCAAAGGAAAAGCTATCCTAATTGGAATCTCGCTAACAAAATCTGATCTCATTCCCAAGAGACCTCTGACCGTGATACTTAAATCCCAAAGAACACTTTCAATTACTCTTTCGGAGGTTCAAGTATGGAAATAAAGAATAATCTAAAAATTGGTCTCACTTGGATAAAAAATATTTTATCCAAAGTAACAGGTTCATTTTTAAAAAAATCTGAGGTGAGTCAAAAAGTAGACGTAAATTTTAAAGCATTTAAAGTTCTTGGCGGAATCACGATAGTCATTTTCATCGCAGTTATCTTTATTATGCCAACGGAAGTGCCCGTTGAATTTGCAGAGAAAATTGACCATCAAAGTGCAAATGCAACTTCGTCAAATGACCGAGCAGAGTCAAAGAACACTCACGGTCCCGCCGAAGCACTTTGGGGATCTCCCAAAATGACATTGCCTTCGACTTCAGGCTCATCGCAAGTCAACTACAACGCACCTATGGTGATCGGCTCTAAAGGTGGAAACGCCAAAACTGAGCTAAGAGCGGGGATCAGACTTCCATTGCGGATGCTAGATAAGGTGGTCGTTTCACAAGATCCTGTACCAGTTCTGGCAGAGTTAATTCTTAACTCTGAGTCTGATTCAGGTTTGAAAATTCCAGCCGGGACAAGGTTCTATGGTGAGGCCAGTTTTCAAAAAGGATCTGATCGAGCCACGATTCGATTTAGCCAAATTTCTCTACCTAGCGGACAGATCAAAAAAATTTCCGCTTTGGCATTAAGTAAGGATGGCCAGCCAGGAGTCGTTGGTCGAATTTTTTCAGATGGTATTAAAAATACTACCGGACAAGTCATAACAACTTTTGTCGGCGGCCTTGCTGCTGGAAGCATGGAAACCGATATGCTCGGTCGATCCAAGGGCGGCATTGAGAATGGTTTGCTTGGCGCAGTCGCTGCAACCGCTCAGGGCCGCGCACAAGTCTACGGTGAAAAACTAAAAACAGAACGAGAATGGATAGAACTCAATACCGGTATCGAATGCGATGCCGTTTTGAATGATTCATTTAAATTACAAGAAGGAGGTGGCAATTATGAGTGAAAATAACAAATCAGAAATGACAGATCGAGGTTTTGCGGTGCTTGTTGCAGGCTTAGGTCTTTTTGTAGGATGGCTAAAGTTTAAAGTTCAAATTGTGACCTTCTATTTCAAATGGCGCTATGCGATTGCCTTAGCAATCACAATTTTAATTCTTGCAGTCTATATTAAGATTCGAAATAAATTTGTGTCGCTTTTTAAAGAGAGTGACTTGGCAAACGAAATCTTGTCACCCAAAGAGAGTGAAGATTCTGTTTTCGCTGGTATCACGCCAAAAGGAAAACTAGTTCACATTAAACAGTCCTACAGGCGGATGCACACCCAAATTGTTGGAACGACCAATGCCGGCAAAACCGAATCCGTAATCTTACCCTGGGCAATTGACGACATCAGAAAAGGCCGGGGTCTCGTAATCATCGACGGTAAATCTGACAGAGCATTGATTGATAAGATCTATGCCTATGCAAAACGGTTTCATCGAGCACAGGATGTAAAAATTCTTTCGCTGTGCAATCCTGAATTCAGCAATACGTTTAATCCATTCTTTGGAGGCTCCGTACTTGAGATTGTGGAACGTGTTTTTGCAGCCCTTACTTTTGAAAATGAATATTTCAAAAGTATCCAGTACGATGCTTTGCTACATTGCCTTCTAATTCTGGAAGCTACTGCCATTGAGCCCACTCCATTTCGCGTGATTGAGCTTTTAAGAAGTGAAGCACAATTGGCGCATATTGCAAAGCGCGTGAACCGACCTGAGCTTGTTTTGTGGATTGAAAATTTTCTAAAACTTGGACGTGAGGAGCGTGAAAAAAGGACCAGCGGACTAGCGGCTCAACTACAAGTTTTTGCTGTTGGAGTCACTTCAACAATTTTTAACTCTGGGAAATCAGAAATTGATTTTGAAAAAGCTCTTGAAGAGAATCAAATTATCTACTGCCAGTTGCCAGCATTAAAAATTCCAACGCTAGGTAAAATGACCGGCAAAATGCTTCTTCAATGCCTCCAAAGTGCCGTTGCCTCTCGACATTTGGGGAGCGCCAAAGGTAGCTCTCTTTTCTCGGTTTATTTGGATGATTTTACAGAATATCTGACTCCAAGCTTTGTGACGCTTTTGAATAAGTCTCGCAGTGCGAACGTGAATGTAGCTTTTGCTCACCAAGCACTTGGCGACCTTGATAGTCTTGGCGAAGGTGTTAAAAATACCATCCTTACCAATTCTAACTTGAAAATATTCATGCGTACCAATGAGCCCGAGTCAGCTGAGTATTTCTCGTCCGTAATCGGCACCACGCTTTCAGAGAAGCGAACAGATCGACAAAAAGACGGGATCGTAGGTGCTACAAAAACAGGGGATTCATCGGTTCGTGAGGTGGAAGAGTTTAGATTTCATCCGAATCTTTTCAAACAAGATCTTGGAGTTGGTGAAGCTATCGTGGTTCTCCCGCACGCAAAGGGCAGCTATCCATTTCGCATCAAATTCAAAATGGCGCTCGATTTGGATAAGCCCCAGATTCCAATTATTTTTAAACCCGAGCCGATCGGTTTGCCCCCGATTGCTTCTGAAAACCAATTGGAAACTAACGGAGGCGCGCCAAAAGGAACAGCAACTTCGAATATTACGAGTCTTCCGGAGGGATCGCCAGCGGACCACATTCTTAAAGCTGCCGATCAAAAGATTCTCAAAAACAACACCAAGGCGGCGGCATGAAAAACTACTTAATTTTAATCGGTCTTTTGGTTTTCGTATCATGTGCTCATACACCCAGATGCGGAAATCCCGATGGAGCCAAGATCATTCTGTATTCAGACGAAAGTTGTATTGTCCGAATCCGCCAAGTCACTGTTGGTTCCGAAATGAAAATTCCGGGAAGCCTAAAGGATACAAATTTTGCCAATTTTCGATTGGAATGGATAGAACCAAAAATGGATTCAGGCCAAATTGAACTTGGCCACTTTGTTCTCATACAAAATTCCGAAGGTTCAAAATGACCCAAAACTACAAGCAATCTCGCCAAAGACTTCTTGAATTTTCGGCTCGCTTTGGCTTTGTCACAAGAGACTTATTCTTTGAATTCTTGTGCCCACTTATGCGCAGCAGCCAGTATGCTATTTGGGCAGAGCTGAAATCTAGTCGGCTTATTGAAGCCTCTCGATCAAATGCAGACGTGTTTTATCTTACAAAAAAAGGACGAGCACTTTTTCAACGGCCCGCAATTCCAGCGAGATCAATTTACTTTATCGAGCATGATATCTATGTCGCTCATTTGCTTTTGACACTTAACCAGTCTGGGCTGGTCGTTCATTATTGGACCGAGCGAGAACTTCGATCAGATCCAAACATTGCTTTTGAAGTCCTGGGGACCGACAGACTTTCAAAATTTCCTGATCTCGTCGTTGAATTGAAGTCAGCTATCGGAAGTTTAAAAATTGCCGTTGAGGTCGAGCGATCACAAAAGACGTCGGCAAGATACGATCAAATAGCTATGAACTATGTAAACGCAACGGGCGTCGGCCTTTTACTTTTTGCTTGTGAAACACAGGCTACCAGAAATGCAATTCAAAGGGCTTTTCAGGGTGAGTACTTCCAGCGTGCAGCAAAAATACCGGCAACTCTGCTGCTAGAAAACTTCACTAAAATGAGGGCAGGCGCAGATATAAAATTTTTGGATCGAACAATGAGTTTCAAAAAATTGATATTGGCCGCACTAAAGAGACCAGACACTGATTGGGCGGACGGCGTGGATAAAACCTGGAAAGTCGTCCATGATTTATCCACGAAAAAATCAGAGGCCGCATGAAAAATCAAAAACGAAATCAATTAGCTGCGTCCCACCCAACCCCGCCCCCTTGGGCGTGCGCCCTTCCTGACCACCCCCACCCAACGAGTTGGTTGAAGGTGGTCAGGAACCAGGGGTCGGGGTTGGGTGGGAAGAAAATTAGGAAAATAATTGAAGAAGTAAAAATTGGAATGAGAAAAAAGAAAGAAACAACAAGACGCAGAACCGGAAGAAAAAGTCTGAATAAGATTGATGCTAAAAAAGAAATCTATTCTATCATTGAAAATATAGCTCTTCGTTTGCAAGTTTTGTGGTTAGACTTTTTTCCTCCGGTTCTGCGTCTTGAAGTAACAGTGCGAACCCCTGCGGAGTTCGCGGTTTCGGACACGCCAAAGTATTCTACTATGGCGAAAAGGACTCCGGCTCATCGTGACCGACGACGATCCTCCGGCAAGACCGCACCGGACGGCGCTGTTACGCCCTCTTGCGACTTTCATGTCGCTTACAAGGGCGGCCTCCTGCCGCCCGAGACAACGTCACTAAAATTCAATAACAAAGGAGGTGCCCTATGAACAAAGAGGACAAAATAAAAGAAGAGACCACCAGAAAAGAAGGCCGAATTGTCGTCAGTGTTGAAGCTGAAGCGGCGGTAACGGAGATGACTGATCGGGTAAATAACGGCTTTGATGCTGGCCGGGCCAATCGTTATGATGTCGCAAGTTTTATGATTTTGTGGTTTAAAAACAATGCGCCAGATGACGTAATTTTGGAAATTCGCCGCCACTCAGCAAACGCTTTTTCGATGCTTGATGCGGTCCAGAAGAAGTATAAGGCGTTGGGCGAACTGCCTGCTGATATTCAGGCGGTCCTGGATAAGCATTTCTTTGGCGAAGCCGCTAAAGAACAGAAAAAGGTAAAAAAGAACTTGAAACAAGAGTGTATCCCAGATATACATATTGAAAGTGATGAAGCTGCATGAGTCCAAAAAAATTCAAATCAATCCGAGAAAAATTGGGACTCACACAGCCGGAGTTAGCTGCATTGCTTGGCCTTTCAGGAAAAGCGCCGATCAGTCATTTTGAAACTGGGTTTAGGACCCCAAGTCCTATTTTCAGTGCCGTAATGACATATATGGAAAGCCTCTCAGAACGAAAGACTCAGGATTTTATTGAAGAGTTTGGGCGGCATATTGAAGAGGCCCAAGCGTCCACCAAGGACGTTAAGCGTGGGTAGGAAATCCACCTATACAGCGGCGGTGGATTTTGATAATGACAGCATGACGGTAGAGCTAATCGGTGTCCCCGATAGCTTGGAAGATGCCGAAGCAAGGCGCGAAAGAGTTGAAAAACTCATCGCTAAAATCATCCTTCTTGGTCAAACAAGAGGACGACCACCAAAGGAGGACCTAGATGAAGAACAAATCGCAGCCTGACGTAAATACTATTTCTCAAGCGGCACTGCTTATTGGGTGCTATTCAAGAGTTTCTACGGACGAGCAGGCAAATGTCATCGAAGGTTCACTTGATAACCAGCGCCATCGTCTCCAATCATTTTTAGATATTAAGAATTTGCAAGAGCCTGGATGGGGCCACCTAATTGAACATTTTGTTGACGACGGATATTCAGCTAAAGATACGAACCGCCCAGCTTATGAGCGGATGATGAAGGCTTTAAAGTCCGGTAAAATTAATGCGGTCATGGTGACAGAAATTTCTCGGTTGTCGCGCAATATTCCTGATTTTTGTGGCTTTCATAAAATGCTTGAAAGCCAGGGAGCAAAGTTTTTTTCGATCAAAGAGCAATTTGATTCAAGTACCCCGGTCGGAAAAATGATGCTCTATAATATGATAAATTTGGCACAGTTTGAGCGCGAGCAAACCTCTGAACGTGTTGCCATTAACTGCCACTCAAGAGCTCAGCGCGGATTTTTAAACGGAGGCCCCTCAATCCTTGGATACGATAAAGATCCGGCAAAGAAGGCGACCTTTTTAATCAACGAAGAAGAGACAAAACACGTTCGCAGAATTTTTGATGTATTCATTGAACAAAGAACATTAAGCCGCACAATTGATGCAATCACGGCCGAGGGAATAAAACCTAAAGCCCGCGACAATGCCAGAAACCGTCTCGTGAAAGCCGGAAGATGGACCATTGATTCGTTGAGTTTTGTTCTTAAAAATCGCTCCTACATCGCCGTTCGTGAAGTTAATAAGGGAAATAAAAATAAAGATCAAAGTAAACTTAAAGCTTGGCAACGATACGGAATTTTTCCGGCTTCTTGGCCAGCTATCGTTGATGAAGTGACGTTCACTACAGCAGCCGTAATCCTTGAAGAAAATATTTCACGTGAGCGAATGCGGCTTAATACGTCAGCCACTAGGGTTTTTGCTGCCTCTGGACTTTGTGTATGTGAGGAGTGCGGACGAAAACTTGTCGGCCAATCAGCTCACGGTAAAAAACAAGTTCACCGCTATTATGTTCACTCATCTAAAAAAGGTGACGTCATTGACTGCACTGTGAAACGTATTCGTGCTGAAAAAATTGAGACAAAACTTGCAGATTATTTGTCAGAGATTCTTCTTCAAGCTGGCCATTTTGATAAAGTTGAACAAAGAATCAGGGAGCTTGCCAGTCAATCACCAGAACAGCTTAAGACTGACAAAGCTCGTCTGACCCTTGAGCACCAAAGGCTCACCCTTGCCATCAAAAATACTTTTAAGATCCAGTCGGCCCTCGATGCTGCGTCAGAAGCGATTCAAGAAACAGCCAAAGAACTCGAAAATCTTAGCCGTAAAAAACGCCATATCGAGGCAGAGCTTGAGAATTTAAAAACCAAAGAAGTTGCTAAAGATGACGTCAATGACTCTATCGCTGACCTCAAGGACCGGCTCGTATCGTTTCGTAAAGGATGGATCAAAGCGTCGGCAGTCATGAAGAAGACATTGCTTAAAGACTTAGTTTATTTCGTCCTTGTCGGCCCAAAGGGGCTCAAGATTCAGTTTCGCTTGAAACATGGTGAGCTGAACAAAGACGTCACCCCAATTGAGCTAAAAGCGTCTAAAGATTTTGAAAATAACGTCATTGAATTGGCAGAAAAAAGACGTGCGATGTCCTCAGCTCCGGCCGCTGATTCGGCGTCTGCTGACGCTGGCCCCGTAGAGGGGAAGACATTTAATAATTTGGGGATCCTTGGTTCGCAAGTTGTAGGAATTGGTAGGGAGTACAGGATTCGAACCTGCGACATCCACCTTGTAAGGGTGGCGCTCTACCAACTGAGCTAACTCCCTGTCGGTAAGAGAATCTTGTTTAACAAAGACCCTCTATCTTGTCTACTAAAAATAATTACTGAAGTTTATTTCTGCAGTTTGGACTTGTTAATGTTCCCGGATTCACACGAGCTATCGAGAAATGTGTGAATGTATAGCTGTTTATAGCTGCAATCGACATCATTACTACGTTGCCTTCATAAGAAGCTGGTACTTTTTTCACAAACGAGCTGGCTGCAAAATTTCTAAGGTTCAAACGATAAACCTCGCGATTTTGTGCATTTCTTAGCGTCGCGTAGATCACTTTCGATGAACTCAAGCTACCTACACCGGCACCCATTACCACACATGATTTTGGATCCATTTGTTGGATATAAAGAATACGGTTGTTTGCGCTTTGGTTAACTACTTTAAATGTGAAATATGAAGTCGGAACCTCACCTTGACGTAACATCCATGAACCTGACAACAACATCCACGAAATAGGTTCTTCTTTGCCCCAAGGAACTGGAATTAAGCTATCGCCATCTAATAAATAATCATTTCTAGTTGGGTATGTTGGACTTATGCTAGTAGCGGCTGGGCTCGCCATACTTGCGAACACCAAAACTACAATCAGAATTTGTTTAATATATTGCAGTAGCCACTTCATAATATCTCCTTAGATTTCAAAATGCACTTTCACAGCTTTATTAAAATAATATCCATTTTTAGCTCTGAAAAGGTATTTTGGTTTATCGTATTCCGGTTCAATCAACTTCCGTAGTCGCTTAATCGTCACATAAATTTTGTTGTCATGAACACTTGGATCATATGGTTGCTTCCAAACGTTTTCCACTAAGTATTCTTTTGAAAAAATAACACCTTGGTTTTGAATAAATAATTTTAGCAAGTCGAGTAAAATAAATTGGTTTTTGAAATCAATTCGGCCAATTTTTTGTTCTACTACTAAGTGATTCGCTTCATCAAATAACACGTCGAAATTGGTTTGAACTTCGCCGCCAATTTTTTCTAGATTTGTTTTAAGAATTCGGGCTAAACGAACTTGGTTACGATCGTCAACCATTCGAAGCGCCATGTTTATATAGACTCGGGCAGATTCTTTATCGCCCATATCTAAATAAGTGATGCCCAGCATACCGGTGATTGAAATATGAGTTACGATCTTCTTGCACTCTTTCAATTCTTCGTAGGCTTCCCACATGATGTTCAAGGCTTCGTCGTATTTCTTTTGAATTCTAAAAATATCTGCATTCAAAAGTTTGGCAGACAATCGGATTTCTGGAAAATTATAAACTTGGAAGAACACATGCAGATTGTAAACTTCTTTTAAAGCCTCTGCATAACGGCCCATCATGAAGTACACAAGGCTGATCATGAAAATAGCGTTACAGATATCTTCTTTATCATCTTCTGTTAAAGCCAAGGATAAAGATCGCTGAGCATAATCAAGTGCAACCTCGTGTTGGCCTTTGTAGCTGGCGCATAAAGAAAGAGTAAAATAAGTTTTAGAGTTAAGAGAAAAACCTTCTTTTAAAACTAAATCTTGTAATTGTTCTTTTGTAGCGTTGATTTCGTCGAAACGTTCGCGTTCCGCATAGATTCTAAGGAAGTTGTTTTGGCATTTCAAATAACCAGTGAAGTTTTTTTGGGCAAAATAGATCTGAGCGGCCTGGTTCAAGAATCCCATGGCGCTATCATAGTCACCGCGATCACAGTGAAGTTTGCCGAGCTCAAAAATCTGGTCAACAGACGATGAGAAAGTCGTCTGGATTTCCGCCGTTTGGTTAATCATTACCATCCTTAATTTGTGCCTCTGTAATGTCAGATTCTGTCTTGATGGTCAATCTCTGCAGCCGCAGAACTTACAAAATCCAACTAGGCCATAACACCATGATATTGCTAGTGTTTTATCTCTTCTCATTTAACGCAAGCAACAAATCTGTCATTTTATTAAACTATTTTACGATAAAATTGCTGAGATAGCGCTTAGGCTTGCCCCAAACAGCAAAGTTTTTTTGATTTCGATGTAAGGAACGATGCGAATGTACTCTTCCTTATTGTCGAACATGATCGTGGAATAGAGGCCTAACCCAAGGGGCGTTAAACGAAAATCAAGCCCTCGATAATCGTCAATCGCGGGTATACCGTCCGCTGTAAAATCGTCTTTTGTTGTACGAGCTTTTAACACCGTATCAAAAATAACTGAAAAAACGCGATACTTGTAATCCGTGGATTTCGCCATACTCGCCTTGCATGTGAAAGTAACCCCATAAAATCTCTTTTTTAACATCAAGATTTCGGTCTCACACGAAAGTTGATTCAGATCAGGCTTCACGTCGTCAGCTTGATTTGATTTTAGATAATCGCATTCGAAATCTTTGAATGCATCCATGATTTCTGAAATCAGGAACGAAACCTCCTTAAAGAGGTAGAGGTCCTTCTCACTATTCAAATCAATAAAACGGAAAGAGCATTTTTCGTTATTATAAATTTTTTTTTATAAGTAATGATTTCGATCGGCAGCTTAAGTGGTTTTAGTTTTATATTTTTAGCTTTGATCGAATCGAGTTCAATCGATTCAATCTTGCCGTCTGCGATTTTAATAAAACCATTACTTTTATCACGATGATTAGATTCGAAAATTTCGTAAGTCTTGATTGATCCCAGCACAATTTCTTTTTTTTAAAAGTAGGTGTGATCCGCGCCGATGAACGCCGAAAAAAAGTCTCCCAGCGCGTTCGCTGAGAGACTGTATATGATCATTAGAAAAAAATCTGTTTAAAAAAGCCGAACACTAGTGATGAATATGTAACGACTGACCAGTGTACTGAGCTTTCACGCCAAGATCCGCTGCTTTTTGCTGTTTGAAAAGATCTTTTGGTTGCTTGATATCAAGTGCGTTGATTAACACTTGGTCTACATGATCTACCAAAATTACTTTCAGCTCTTTAAGCACTTCTCTTGGGATGTCTTTTAAATCTTTTTCGTTTTCTTTCGGGCAGATAATAGTTTTGATTCCACCACGGTGAGCCGCCAGAACTTTTTCTTTCAAGCCACCGATCGCCATTACTTTACCACGAAGAGAAATTTCACCCGTCATCGCAACAGTGCGTTTTACTGGGATCTTAGTGATCGCAGAAACAATACTTGTTGTTAGAGCAATACCGGCAGATGGACCGTCTTTAGGAACAGCGCCTTCTGGTAAATGGATATGCACGTCGATGTCTTGGAAATACTCTTTAGCAAAACCAAACAATGGACCACGTGATCTTACATAGCTCATCGCTGCTGAACATGATTCTTTCATCACATCGCCCAGCTGACCAGTTACTGTGAACTTACCTTTACCAGGAACAACGCTCACCTCAACCGCTAATAGATCGCCGCCCACTTCTGTCCATGCCATACCGTTAGTTAAACCGATTTCATTAGACTCTTCGATCTTACCAAATCTGTATTTGTGTGGACCAAGTAGTTCAACTAATTTTTTCGGAGTCACTACGTATCCAGCTGCTGAAGATTGTTTAGCCGTTTTCGCTGCGCCGGTTTTCTTTTTAGACGTTTTATCCGTCTTCATCCCGCGCATGGCTTCGTCCATAACGATATCTTTTGCAACCTTACGACATACATTCGCTAATTGTCTCTCTAAGTTACGAACGCCCGCTTCGCGAGTGTAATAACGGATAATATTTCTAATCGTTGCATCTTGGATTGATACTTTATGGTTTAACAATCCATGATTCTCAATTTGCTTAGGAACAAGGTAGTTCTTAGCAATATGGAATTTCTCTGCTTCGATGTAACCTTCAAGACTGATTACTTCCATACGATCCAATAACGGACGCGGAACTGTATGTAATGTATTCGCTGTTGCGATGAACATTACTTTCGATAAATCGTATTCCACTTCTAAATAATGATCTTGGAATGTGCTGTTTTGCTCTGGATCTAAAACTTCAAGCATCGCTGAAGATGGATCACCGCGGAAGTCAGATGCCATCTTGTCGATTTCATCTAACAACACTAACGCATTTCCTTTTTCAACTTTTCTTAATGCTTGGATAATTTTACCCGGCATCGCACCTACGTATGTTTTTCTATGACCGCGAATTTCCGCCTCATCCCGTACGCCACCTAAAGAGATACGCGCAAACGGACGATTCAAAGATGTCGCTATAGACCTAGCCAAAGATGTTTTACCAACACCTGGAGGACCCACTAAACACAAGATAGGACCTTTAAGAGTATTCGATAATGAAAGAACCGCTAGGTATTCTAGAATTCTTTCCTTAACTTTTTCTAATCCCCAATGATCGTCATCCAAAACCTTTTGGGCTTTTTTTATATCATGACTATCTGCTGAGTAATCTTGCCAAGGCAAAGATAAAATCCAGTCAATGTAGTTACGAACGACTGTTGCTTCTGCCGACATTGGTGACATCATTTTAAGTTTTTTAACTTCTTTTAAAACTTTGTCTTTCGCTTCTTGAGTCATCTTCTTAGCTTTACATTTAGCTTCTAACTCTTGAAGTTCGGCTTGATAGTCATCCTTATCACCCAATTCTTTTTGGATGGCCTGCATTTGTTCGTTCAAATAGTATTCTTTTTGAGAACGTTCCATTTGTTTTTTCACGCGTGTACGAATTTTCTTTTCTACTTCTAGAATTTCGATCTCGCCAGTCATGATGTTTAATAAATGTTCTAAACGTTTTTCAGGTTCAAAAATTTCTAATACTTTTTGTTTATCTTCAATTTTTAGATTCAATTGAGCGACGATGATGTCGGCTAGTTCGCCGGCACTCTCAATTGAAGTCACGCGCATTAGAATTTCTGGCGGAATACGTTTGTTTAATTTTACATACGTTTCAAATGTCGCTTTTACAGATCTCACCAAAGCCTGTGCTTCAACTTGTGATTCAACTTCCTCTGGAACTTCTTCGTATTTAACTACGAAAAAGTTTTCGTTATTTACGAAGTCTTTGATTTTCACGCGACGTTTACCTTCCACAAGAACTTTTACAGTTCCATCTGGAAGTTTCAGTAATTGAATAATGGTGCCGATCGTACCTACGGTGTAGATATCCTTGGCTTCCGGATTATTAGTTTTAGCATCCTTCTGAGCAGCTAAAATAATATCTGATTGTTTACTAATTGCCTCTTCAAGAGCGTTGATACTTTTTTCCCGTCCAACAAATAAGGGCATCATTAAATGGGGAAATATAATCAGGTCTCGCAGCGGTAATAAAGGCAACTCCATCGTCTTTTGTTCTGCCATACATCCTCCTGGCTCATGATCAGGACCCATATTGGGACCTAGATTAATTATGGGGTGTTTCACAGTTAAATCAAAGAAGTTTTTTTTTATTTATTTTATAATTTTATTAACCCGCCATGGTGCTTTCGATGTCTTTAATTTCTTTCGGAGCGTTCGAAGTCAAGACATCGTGGCCATTTGCAGTAATTAGAATGTTATCTTCGATGCGAATTCCTATACCGCGGTACTCACTCGGCACATCTTTATCGCTTTCTGGTACGTATAATCCTGGTTCAATCGTAAAACACATTCCAGCTTCAATAGCACGTGGCTGACCGTTGACAAAATACAGTCCAGCGTCATGAACATCTAGACCTAACCAGTGACCAATACCGTGTGGATAATATTTACGATGAGTATTAGAAGAAATTATATCGCCCTTGCGTCCAGACAAAAAACCAAGCTCAAGCATCACATCCGTTAAAAGAGATGCACCTTTTTCGTGCAAATCTTTAAAGAAAACTCCAGGTTTCAAGTCAGAAATTAATTCTTTCTCGATATCAAGCACGTGCTGATATAGGCGCGCTTGCACCGTGCTAAAGCGCCCATTGATCGGAAGCGTTCGCGTGATATCACCAGTGTAGTAATTGTACTCAGTCCCTGAATCGATCAACAACAAGTCACCATCGCGACAAACTTGATCATTAAAATTATAGTGCAACGTCGTTCCATTATTACCTGCCGCAACAATAGGATGATAGCCTTCACGGGCAGACCCTTGCATTAGATAATAATTTGTCATCAACGCCTGAATTTGACGTTCAGTCATGCCTGGTTTCACTGACCTCATCGCCAGCCGATGACCTTCTGCAGAGATCATGCACGCGCGACGCTGATTTTCAATTTCGGCATCGGTTTTAATTAAGCGAAATTCACCTAAAAATACATCGGCATCGTGAATAGGCAACAAGCCAAAACCTGATCTAGGTGAAGATAGGCGCACATTATCCAGTGCGGCCAAAAAAGTTTTATCAAATTCAGGGTTTTTTAGTAACCGGTAGTAAACCGACTCATATCCCTTCATTAATTTTGGAAACTGGTCGTGAAATTCGTCGATAGGAAAACATTTATCAACGCCGAAGGCCTCTTGAGCCATCTCGGGGCCGTAACGAAAACCATCCCATGTTTCTCTTTCTATATTTTTTCTTCTAACAAACAGCACACTCTCTGGAAACGACCCCGGTTTTAAAACCAAAACCGATTCTGGTTCTTCAAAACCAGTTAAGTAATACATATTTGAATCTTGGCGATACGGAAAATGAACATCGTGGTTACGAATATGTTCTGGATGAGCCGCAACGACCATCGCGCTATTGTTTAATTTTTTTAAAACGGTGTCTCTACGTTTTTTGAAAAGAGATACGTTTTCTAAAGGTTTTCTCATAATCCCAATTTCTCCGCTAGATCTCTAACAGCTCGGTTGGCTTGACTAGAGCCTTTCTGCATCATATCCCGTTTATTTTCAAAGTCTAGAACGCTATAGGAGTCCAGGTTCACAGTGATCGTATAATCGACATGAGAGCTTTCTTTAACCATTTGGCTAGAGATTTCAGCCCACACTAGATTCTCTACAGAATCAGAATCATTGATCGGCGTTTTGAAGGCGCTTCCGCCGAGCACGTTAATTAAAACAATGTAATTCGCCCCTTGTTTACGCAAATGATCCGCCAGAGCTTTCACTTCGCGAACCGCACTGATATTTTTTTGATACGGTTTAAACAACGGAGGATACGGAATGCAATACGGCAGCAACGCTTCCAAATTTCCACGGTTCATAACGTACATCTTATTTTTCTCTAAATTCAAAGCGGGACACGCAAACGGCTTTTTAAAATCTTCGGCTTTTAGATTATGAAACGCCGACTTTACAATGTTTTGAATCACATCAAAATCGCCAGCACGTTTGCTCAAGATCAGGCCTTTCTTTAAAATATCTTCGCCTTTAATTTTAAACATTTGCCATTCGGTATCATTCGCTGAGCCCCTCCAGGCGTAAATACTGGCCGTCAGCGCGCCCATTTCAATACCCGCGACGTTGTATATAGGAATTTTATTTTTTTGAAATTCTTGCAGCACACCAATCTGTCCAAAAACTTTTCCGCCGCCAGGACCGAAAATTACGCCCACTTTTGGCAAACGCGGTACTGGTTTTGGTGGCTTATTTTCAACTTCGACTTCATCAGGCGCTAAATTATCGTCCATAACTGGTCTGCCATCTTCGACTTCAGGAGTAGGATTTGCCGGGGTTGACGGCGTCGGACGCTCTGTTTCAGGTTTTGAGGGCGATGGAGGCGTATTTCTTCTCATCGGCGTCTGACAACCGATCATTCCAATGACTATCGCTAAAATAAGTATTTTCATTTTTTCTCCCAAGGATTCTATTCCGGATGGCCTCGAAAGAATTCTAGCTGCTATTTTTTCCAAGCAAAAGGAAAAACTCTTTATTTCCGTCTTTTCCTTCAATTGATGAAGAGAAATATTTTTTAACTTTAAACCCTAGCTCTTGGGCACTGGTTAACATATTTTTTTCTAGAGTTTGATATAACGACGCATCCTCAATTACACCTTTTTCATTCAGGGCGTCAGGACCTAATTCAAATTGCGGTTTTATCAACACTAACAAGTCGCCATTATTTTTTAATAAGGGAAAAAGCTGAGGCAAAATTAATTTAACGCTGATAAACGAGACATCCATGCAGATAAAATCAAACCCATTAGAGGGAACCAAAGTCAGAAATTCAGTATACTGATCCAAAGATCGCGCGTTGATTTTCTCTAACAATTTGAATCGGGGGTTTTCTTTTATCGTCGGATTTGTTTGATCCTGCCCGACATCGACTCCAAGAACAGCACTAGCTCCTGCCTTTAGAAGGAAATCAGAAAATCCACCTGTGGAAACGCCCACATCAAGACAGTTTTTGTTATCAATTTTAAGGCCTAGTTCGTCAACCGCACCCTTAATCTTATGTCCCGCACGCGAAACAAAATCGGTGGCAAATCCAGACGAAATTTCAAAACTAGTCTCTTCTGAATAATCTTCGCTGGGTTTTGTTACTATTTTCTTCTTACCATCGACAATAGTACAAACTTGTCCAAATTTAATCATTTCTTGAGCTCGCGTACGAGTCGTTGCTAAGTTTTTTTTGACTAAAAGTAGATCGACTCTCATGAGTTATTTTTCGCGTGTTATGTTCCACTCAAGAAACTGCAACAAGTGCTGACTTTTTCCTGAAGGAATTTGCAAGAGCTGATTCAGCGACGTAATTCTGGCAGAAATTTGCATCTGAATTTGTTTTAAAAACTCTTCTAATTTTGCGACGGTTTTAAAATGGTGAATTAGATTCTTTTTTGAATCTTTATCTTGCTCGCTATCTAAGATATCGTCTTTAACTTGAAACGCATAACCCAGAAGTAAGCCTACCTCTTGCATTGATTTCAACTGATCGGTCGGAAGTCGCTTCAACAGAGCGGGTCCCATCAACGCGCCCGAGATCAACGCTCCAGTTTTTAACAAATGGATCTGATTCAAATGCGCTGGGGTCGGCGAAATTTTCCCAGAATCTAAAGTGATATCAAAATACTGGCCTAGTATCATTCCGTTTAATCCAGATGAGTGTGCCAGCTGCTGGATCAACAATGACAACGTAGAACCATGGCTTGAGTAATGTTTGGCCAACACTGAAAATGCTTCTGTTAACAACGAATCGCCAGCAAGAAGTGCGATTGCGTCTCCATACATTTTATGGTTGGTTGGCTTGCCACGACGGTAATCGTCGTTATCCATACTGGGCAAATCATCGTGAATCAGAGAATAGGTATGAATCATTTCGATCGCCATCGCCCATGGAAATACGGATTCTGCAGTAACACCTAAATATTGGGCGCCTGCAAAACTCAAAAGCGGGCGAAAACGCTTTCCACCGGAAAAATAAGAATACTCGATACTTTCAAATTGCGCGTTGTAAACGGATAGATCGCCCGCCGTGCCACCAGAATTAGGCAGCGACGACGCTTGGATTTTATCGATGGTCGTAGCAGCACCCACCACCGACTGAGCAGTTCCGCGAAAAAGTTGCTGGAATTCCGCTCGGCAAAAAGCCTCGAAAGACTCTTGTTCTCTCGAATACAAATTCATTTTTAGTTGTCTTCGCCAGAAAAAGGAACAGTTACTGGATTGCCATCTTTATCGATGCTCATAAGTTTTTTAACTTTAAGCTCGGCTTCAGTCAGTTTCGTATTACATTCGCGAGATAGCTTTACGCCTTCTTCGAAAAATTTTAATGATTCTTCTAAACTGACATCGCCCTTTTCCATTTTACCAACGATTTCTTCTAGGCGATTTAATTTTTTTTCAAAATCCATGATCTATCCCTCTTTCTATTCTTCTTTTTACTCTTTTTTATTAATTTCAGTAATTTTTACTTCGACAGAACCTTTGCCAAAACGAATGCCTAGTGGTTTGTTCGCATTCACGTCCGCCGCCGAACGAATCACCTGCTGACCTTGGGTAACAATGGCATAACCACGGTCTAAAACCCTCAATGGGCTAATAGAATCTAAAACAGCCATGCGACTTTCTAATTTATAGCGATATCGATCCATTTTTTTAAGCATTGCTGTGTAAAGATCTTTAGTGCGATGGCTGACCTCTCGGCGAACCATATTCATTTTCACATCGGGATGTGGCATTTTCTCTGACAGCATTTCTAATTTGTGACGATGGCGCAAAAACAATGTGTCCATCGCCGATTGCAAACGATTCAGCAATTCATCATTTCTTAGAGATAAATCCTGCAGACTTTTTTGCGGGTCTACCAAGCGAAGTTTTAAATTTTCCAAACGCGACTTTAAATCTTTAAGTTTATGTGAAAACGAAGAATTCAATTTATGGCTTAAATGACTTAACCGCTGGCCTAATTCTTTAGAGCTTTTCGCCACAAGCTCGGCGGCGGCCGAAGGAGTTGGCGCGCGCAAATCGGCCACAAAGTCGGAAATAGTAAAATCAATTTCATGCCCTACTGCCGAAATCGTCGGAACCGGTGATTTTGCAATCAAGCGAACTAGGCGTTCATCATTAAATGCCCACAGGTCTTCTATCGATCCGCCACCGCGGGCCAATACTATAATATCTACGTTAGGTAGTTTCCACGCCATTTGCAAAGCGTCCATGATTTTCTCTGGAGCGCCATCACCTTGAACTAATGTTGGAATCAAAGTGACATCTAGAAACGGAGCACGACGAGTTACAATTTGAATAAAATCTTGGATTGCAGCACCCGTTGGAGAACTGATAACCACGATCTTATTTGGATGCAGAGGAATCGGACGCTTGCGAGCAGGATCAAATAAACCTTCTGCTTTCAGTTTGTTTTTAAGATCCTCAAACGCCTTTTGCAAAGCGCCGGCGCCAACAGGCTCCATATGCTCACACAAAATCTGATAACTACCGCGAGGTTCATATACGCTGATGCGGCCTTTAACTAAAACTTCCAATCCATCATGAACTTTAAATTTAATTTTTGAATTAAAGCCACGAAACATCACCGCAGAAATTTGTGATTTAGCATCTTTTAACGAGAAATAAAAATGACCGGACGTGTGAGCTTTAAAATTTGAAATTTCGCCGCGAAGCCAAATGGAAATCATTTGTCCTTCAAGCAGCTGCTTAATGCGCAAATTGAGTTGTTCAACAGTCAAAACCGCAGCTTCTGTTTGCTGAGATTGCATCAAATTATTTTGGTTACTTAAAGAGATGTTAACGTCGTTTGCCATTAGACGACGACAGTAATCGGCAACTTATCCTCTGTCAACGTAAGGAGTCTATAATGGTTACGAAATAATTAGATTTTGAACGGACCACAGGCCGCCCGCGAAAAAGCAAATCCACGCCAAAGGCGCGTGGGACTTTAATTGCAAGATAAATAAATTTGACTGATGAGAATCAGTCAATCGCCGTAAAAACGGACCCTCTAACGCTAAAACCACTATAAATCCATAGAAAAATACAACGAATGGGAAATAGTAATCTAATAGAATCAAATTCATACGGTTTTGTCGGTAAAATATTATTTTCTTGGAGTCCTGATTGATTGAATATTTCAAAAAAGTGCGCTATATTAATTAAAAGGTTCGACGGCGTAAAGCTCATCGAAAATAAACCTTACAAGCAAAGAATTAGGGGACTGTCCCTGACAATGGTGTGCATGCCCAGCTCGTACTGGGAAGCCTAAAGTTGTTATCATGGTCACCCACTTTAATATAGAGGTTTAGTTTCAGAGTTGTCTTCGGACCTTTTTTTTGCCTTCGTTTGGCGTCACTCTGTCTAAAGTCCATACGTTTGTTTCTCCTTATAACAAAAATAACCTCCGCTTTGCTTGGAATGGATCTGGCAAAACTGCCTACGTCCGGTTTAACCAACAACATTTAGGAGTTTATTATGAAATCATTATTCGCAGTTCTCTTTTTAGGTTTAGTGTCTTTTGCAGCTGAGCCACAAACAACAATCCAAACACGCACGACAGTGGGTAAATCAATGATCGTCGCAATAGGTTCATGTAACCTTCCAATGGGTAGTTTCGGTACTATTTCTTCAAACTTTGCTTACTCTGTTTGCCAAGAGAACATAACAGCACAGTACGAAGTATCTGGTAAAGGTTGGAATAAAGACTACAAACTAGTCCCAGGCACAGCACAAAGTACATATTCAGTAGAACAAAAACAAAATGGTCACTCACAATTCGTTTCAGAAGAAGAAGCTAACCTTTTTAATTTCGTTTCAGTTCAAACAGCGTGCATGTCTATACGTCAAGCAACAGCTGGCTCAGTAGTTCATATCTCTCAAACTCCGTGCGGCCAAACGCAACAGTAATTGAGGAATTATGCGGACTTTAATTTATTTGATTATTTTATCGATAATTTGGAGTTCGCTTGGATTTTCACAGGAAAGTTCTACGAAAGGCTCTGCGCTCAAACAAGGAGCCTTTAATACGTCCGCTGTTTCTGCGATCGATGCCAGTCTCTATTCTATCTGCATGAAATGGTCTGACAAAAGCAAAATCAAATTAACGATGCGACATTCTCAATGTATCAACGGAGTTAAAGAATTTAATAACTCTATGGATATCGAATTTTTTTCGATGGAAAAATCGGCCGTGGCAGTTATCTTTCGCCAAGATTTATTACGCTTATTAGCTCAACCAAAAACTGTCGCTTTTCTGAAACAACTTGTACAAGATTTAGATAACGTAAGCGCAATGCAGATTCCCAATTTGACTTTAAAAAATAGACTTGAACAATGGTACCCAAAACAGGAAGAAAGATTTTCTATCCTAGCGATCTTGTTCCAAGACACAAGCCCCCTTGTTGCCCACATTTACTGGTTGAATGAACACCAGCGCCAACTAAACTCTGCACAAATGGAAAGCCTTCAAACATTCACCAAAATTGCAGAACAGTGGCAAGAAGAGCCGCTTAGAAAATTTCATTTGCAAGGTCTGCCGGGTTATCATTCTTACGTTCCTGCTTACTTAGCCTCGCTATTGGCAGCTAAAAATGTGCCCGCGTGGACCAATTTTAGTATGAGCTATGGATTCAATTATTTTTACGAATATTTATCTCTACGACATGAACATGTATCAAAATCAACGTATGTAACACGCTCGAAATATCGTCAGCATGTAAATGTCAACGACGTCTATCCAGCTTATGTATCGGTGTTAACGACATTAGGCAGAAGTGACTTAATCTACGCCGCTGAAGACTTTCAAACGTCATTTCAAACAGCTAATCTACATCCCGCTATTGTTAGAAAACTGGCTTACCCTACTGCCAAATAAAAACGGCCTTCCTGTTGGGAAGACCGCATTCTCTTATCTTTAAACTAACGTTCTATTTATATATTAGTTTTTCATTTTAAGTTTTTTAGTCGCTACTTTATCTAATGCAATACGAGCTTGGATACCAACACGAGTTTCGTTTGGTTGTCCGTTTTCGTTTTTTCGGAATCGAACTTCGGGAGCGATTACTAACCAAGAGTTAACTGGCAAGTTGTACGCAATAGCCAATTCTTTAGCTTGTTTTTCAAGGTATTGGTATTCAACTACAACAGCACCACGGCCAAGTTGGTATGATCCACCGATTTGTCCACCGAATTTAGTGTTAGGCATAGTTGGGTTATTGTCGAACACAAGTCCTTCAGCCCATACTTTGTATTTACCTTGATCGCCAGTGTATACGAAACCTAAGCTTCCACGAGTTTCTTTATCAGTTGTGTTTGCATTTTCTTTGATCAATGCAGACGCTTGTAATTTTAACTGTTCAGATAACGCTTTTGAAACCTTGATCGAAACACCTTTTTCGTCAGCGACTTTGAAATCGCCAGCGCCATTTTCGTACATGCTGATGGCTACTGAATCTACAACCTTCAAGAAGTTAGTTGGTAGAGTTACAGTCAAACCGATCATTTCACGTTCTGCACTCAAGTTGTAAAGCAAGTTATCACGGAACATTGGAAGTTCAGTCAATGCCTGACCAAATGCCATTGTCTGTTTACCGGCAGTAATGATGGCACGCGGAAGACCGCTGATTTTATCCGTTTCGATTTGGATATACGCTTCTTCTACTAACTTTTCGATATCAACTTTTTGCCAGTCTTCTGACTTACCGTTTTCCACTATAGTCTGCTCAAGACGTGCTTTAACGACAGCTTTGATACCTTCTCTCATCAAAACTTCAAATCTTAAATCAAGATTTGTTTTTAAAGACGCTTCGTAATCAGCGACTTTAGATGCTGTTGTATCTACAGTGGCGTCGATGCCAACGCGTAACCATGGTGCCACTTGCGTGTCGGCAAAAGAAAATCCTGCACTCACAACGAGTGCTAAAACCAATTTAGTTGCTTTCATTTTTTTCTCCTAATGTGTTTTTTTCGGATGCGTTAAGGAGGCCCCCTCTTAATCATCTCGGGTTTTTCCTATGATCAATGTGCGTGCCAGAACTTTTTATCGAGGGAAAAAATCAAAGTGACAATTTTAGCGCTGGAAATTTCGTTTTAAACTTCTGAATCATGAAAAAATTTTATAAGCTCTATTCGTGACAAATTTTGTCGCATAATTTTTCTAAACGCATAGAATCAATTGATAGATAGGAAAACAATCTTGAATACTTAGCAGTTTGTCACCGCTGTCTCGCAAATAGTCACCGCGAAAAATGTGTACGTGCTTTAATTTCGTCGTCGCAGAAAATTTGACGTATTTCCCATGGATTTGATTTTGCTCTTAGGATTTCGAGTGCAAAAAACAAACGATGAGGGGAAAATATGAAATGGTTTTTATCTTTACTATTTATAGTTAACCTAAGCCATGCGCAAAATAATAATATTGGCGAAGCTATTACCGGTTTATTAAAAAAAACGGGCTTTATAGATTTTATGTCTGATAAAGGCGAATGCCCAGAGACATTTGAACACTTACCAGAGCAAGATGCCCAGGCTCTTATTAGTAGAGCATTCGAACTTCGAGTAAAAAGTAAATATTGTGAATCAGGTCGCTATTTCTATGAGCTTCGTCGTCAATGGCCAGTTAAAGAATACCACAAGATGGCGTGGAAAGAATTAGTTAACTCGTATGTGTTAGCGGATGATCTCATTGCCGCTATTAACGAAGGTAATGATTTCATGGCATTCTTTGTAGGAACCCCCGATGTTGAAGACGTTCATTTAGTTTTACTGAACGCCGTCTATATGAAGATGATGGCTGCCGGGACTGAGAAATCTCAAGAATGGACAGAGTATGCTCTTGGTATTTCTAAACAGCAAACCAGCGACAATCCCTATCTAAAGAATTTAAGTTTTAAAGATTACATGGATAAATATCCAAATTCACCAAACTTAAAAGTTATCGAAGACATGATGAGACATGCTCGCAACAATCACGCTGAATATCATTTAAAAATTGGTAACTATTATGCTACTCGCATGATGCCAGATGCTACATTTCCTAATTATCCCGCGGCGATTGGTCGCTACGCGATGGTTCTGAGATGGGGCCCAATTGTGTCTGTGTATAACCAAGCCATGTTTTCAACAGTAGACGTGCTTTATAAAATGTCGGCAATAATCGAATCTAATGCTATCAGCGAAGATAAATTAAAGGAATGGCTCCAAATTGACCCCAATCGCGATAAAAAAGCAGTCGATCGCAAAGCAATTCTAGAGGGAATTAAAGGTCAAATTGCAGAGCTACAAAAGAAAATGAATTCTGAAACGATAACACAAGATATTTGGATTCAAAAAACTAGATTGTTGATCGAAGAAAAACAGAAATAGGTTGACCGCGATCAAGCACCCCATAAAATGGCGTATGGGGTGTTACCATGGATAAAGTTGCAGTTAATACGAGTCCTATAGAGGCTATTTTTCAAGCTTCTATTGTTGTTCAAATTACTTTACTGATTTTAATTGGTTTAAGTGTTTTTTGTTGGGGCATTGCTTATAACAAATGGCAGTTGCTAAGAAAGATCAAAACGACAAATGAAGTTTTCCTCTCGTACTTTTGGAAATCAAGTTCATTAGAAAATCTGTATGACGATTTAGATAAATTTCGAGATAGCACATTAGCTCATGTTTTTAAATCTGCGTATGTCGAGATGAAAAAATTGGCTGATAGTCGTCCATCCGATGGCAAAGCCGAAGGCGCAAAGCCGGCCTTAAATAACATGGATAACTTAGAACGCGTTATACGCAAATCAATCGAAAATGAATTAGCCAACATGGAATCTAGATTAACGGTTCTTGCCACTACTGGCAGTACGGGCCCGTTTGTTGGTTTGTTCGGTACGGTTTGGGGCATCATGAGTTCGTTCCATAAAATCGGAACTACAGGAAACGCAAGCTTGGCTGTTGTAGCTCCCGGTATTTCTGAGGCCCTTGTCGCAACGGCGATTGGTTTAGCGGCCGCTATCCCTGCAGTCGTTTTGTACAACAACTTTGTTTCCACTATTAGAAAAGAAGAAATTGAATTGAATAATTTTTCTGCCGATTTCTTAAATATCGTAAAACGAAACTTTTTTAACTAAAACGAGAAAACTATGGGAATGTCATCTGGTACAAAATCCAAAGCTGTGTTGAGTGAAATCAACGTTACGCCCCTAGTGGATGTAATGTTGGTTTTACTGATCATGTTCATGGTTACAACACCGTTGATGCAACAGGGGGTTCAAGTTGATTTGCCCAAAACATCTGCCACCGGAATGGAGCTCAGTGAAGATCCCATGTTGTTGCAAATTGAAAACAATCAACGTATCACAATTGCAAAAAACCCAATTACACTAGAACAACTCCGGCCTAAATTAATTGCTATATTTAAAACTCGCAAAAACAAGCAGCTTTTCATTCAAGCTGATCGCCGGGTTGATTACGGTATCGTCGCTGAAGTAATGGCCGAGGCAAAGGCAGCCGGAATTAGCCAGCTTGGGCTAGTCACGATGCCAAAGGATCAATAATTCTATCATGACAAGATCAGTTGAGGGGCAAAACAAAGGAATCGTTTTTTCATTTGTGGCACATGCGGTGTTGCTGGTGTTCATGATTTTGAAAAACGTATTTTTTGATGCTGATGTTCCCGACTATCAAGCCGCCATTCGTGTCGACATGGTGGCCTTGCCAGATAAAAATCCAACCCTGCCCTCGCAAAAGTCGGAAGACACCAAACCGACACCTGCAGAAGACGCGCCACCTGCTGAGCCTGTGACCAAGGCCGAAGCGCTACCCGAGAAAACACCTCAAGTCGACGAAACGGCCATCAAACTTTCCAATACTAAGAAACAGGAAGAGAAACAGAAGCTGGTAGATGAAAAAAAACGCAAAGAAGCCCTTGATCGTATCAAAAAAATGAATGCGCTTGATTCCATTAAGTCTTCTGTAGAAACGGACCGCATCGAAAAACTCGTGGGCCAATCCGAATCAAAAGCGAAACCTGTGTTTAAAGGCAATGTTTTAAATCCCGGCACAGAATTAAATGGGATTAATAAAATTCAACACGAAAACTATGTGGCTTTAATCGATCGCCAGATCAAAGAAAACTGGACGCTGCCTCAATGGCTAGCAAACAAAGACTTTAAG
Source organism: Bdellovibrio sp. 28-41-41 (assembly GCA_002256935.1). GTDB lineage: Bacteria > Bdellovibrionota > Bdellovibrionia > Bdellovibrionales > Bdellovibrionaceae > UBA2316. The sequence continues at coordinate 4,644 of NCGL01000004.1, read as the reverse complement.
GCCCAGGCATTGTTGAAAATCGATCAGAACGGAAATATAATTTATAATCAAATATACAAATCAAGTGGTAATGCGAACTACGATGATATCGTTAAAGAGACGATTCAAAAGTCAGGTCCATTTCCCAAACCACCCGATAAATTTTCAGCGGTACTATCTGAAAAAGGGGTGCTGATTGGTTTTCCTGAATAGGAATTTTTGCTAAAGAGGAGTCTACATGAAGACGGTACTGATTGCGCTTTTGGTTTATTTAGCTACGACGGTATTTGCGGCAGCATTTGCGGATGAACAGCTGTATATTAAAATAGGCGACGCTAAAACTAAAAAAAGCCTACTTGGATTTCCACAGCTGAACTACTCGGGCTCTCCGGCGCTAGCTTCAAAAAATTTCGCTCTGGGTGCGGAGCTTTACAACGTCATCCAAAATGACCTTGATGTGTCGGGGTATTTTCAATTCATCGCCAGCTCTGCGTTTCTGGAAGACGGCAAGAAAGCGGGCTTGAAGCCAGCTCCTGGTATGCCCAATGGTTTTAAATTTGATAGCTGGAAACCATTATCTGCAGACTTTTTAATCAAAGGTGAATTCGTAGTGGATAAAGAGGATCAAGTCGAACTTGAAATCTATTTGTACCATGTACCTAAGGCAGGACTAGTATTCGGCAAAAAATATCGCGGCCCAAAAGCAACGCTAAGAAAAATCGCGCATACATTTGCCAACGATGTCTTGAAAAATCTTACCGACAAAAGCGGTCCTTTTAATTCGAAATTTGTTTTCTCGAGTGATCGTGGCGGCGGCAAATTCCGTGAAATCTACACGATGGATTGGGACGGCGTTGAAATCGAGAAAGTATCCAACCATAACAGTATTGCGTTGTCGCCAGCGTGGTCACCAGATGCTAAAAAGATCGCTTACACAGCTTATGTGCAAAAGAAATCGACTAAACTTCGCAATGCTGATTTGTTTTTGTTTGATCTAGAAAAAAGCAAACGAACAAACTTATCATTCCGCACAGGAATCAATTCCGGCGCGGCATTTAGCTCAAATGGAAATTCAGTATTCCTAACGATCTCACAAGGCGTGACTCCCAATATTTTCAAAATCAATTTGGATGGCCAGATTCAAGGGAAAATCACAAATGGCCCAGGCAATACTTTGAATGTTGAACCCGCGGCTAGCCCAGATGGCAAAAAAGTGGCCTTCTCTTCTGATCGTAGTGGTAAACCGATGATCTATATCATGGATGTTGACGGGTCTAACGTAACGCGAGTTACTTTTGGTGGCGTATTTAATTCCTCTCCGGCATGGTCACCTGATGGAAAAAAAATCGCGTTTGCAGGCCAAGATTCTGGAAACTTTGACATCTTTTTAATGGATGCTAGCGGCCAGAACATCACCCGCGTGACGTCAGCTAAAAAAGCCAACGGCAAGGCGGCCGACAACGAAGATCCTCATTTTTCGCCCGACGGACGATTTATTGTGTATACCAGCAATAGAACTGGCAAAAATCAAATTTACTTCTCTACCGTCGATGGTTCTGAGGAAAGACGAGTCACTCAAGACAGCCATAACTATTATAAGCCTAAATGGTCGACATTCTTGGATTAATACGTGCGCAGCACGCTGCGCATCTTGACCCAATAACCGGACCTCGCTAACACAAACCCTATGCAGAATTATAACTTAAAAGTAAGACGCTACAGTTCTTTAAAGAAAATTATATGGATCTATATTTTGGCTTTTTTTATTGTGGCGTTTAATACTCACGAGCGTTCTCACGATGGATCAATAAAAAGCAAACTCTCTTTACAAAGGATTAAATAAATGGAAGCTCATTTTGAAACAAACCTAGGCAATTTTAAAATCAAACTCTTTGATGATAAAACTCCCACTCTAGTTAAACACTTCGCCGGTTTGGTTGAGGGTACAAAAGAATGGAAAGACCCTAAGACGGGAACAAACGTAAATCGCCCATTCTATGATGGTTTGATTTTTCACCGTGTAATCCCTGATTTCATGGTTCAATTCGGCTGCCCATTGGGTAACGGAACTGGTGGACCTGGCTACAACGTAAACGACGAATACCATCCCGATTTGAAACACGATCGTAAAGGCCTTCTATCAACAGCAAATATTGGACGCCCAAATACTAATGGCTCTCAGTTTTTTATCACTGTAGCGGCTACGCCTTGGTTAAATGGTGGTCATTCGATTATCGGTGAAGTGACTGAAGGATATGATGTGGTTGAGAAGATTTCTAAAGCTCCAAAAAATCCACAAGATCGCCCACTTGAAAACGTGGTGATCAAATCAGCTAAAATCGTTAAATAGATTTAGCTGGTTGGTTTTAGGTTCGATATTACAAAAGAAAAAAGGCCGGCAAAACCGGCCTTTTTATTTAGATCTATAAGAAGCCACTCCAATTAAGAGTTACATTTGTTTTTCCACTCGTCGCGTTTAGCTTCAACTGCTTTTCTTTGTTCAGCAGTTAAATCTTTAAGAGACGTGATAACGTTTGATTTGCCTTCACCTTTAATGTTTGGCAGTTCAGATTTCATTACGTTAGCGATACCAACTAATTCAATCGTGTTAGCATCGATTGATTTATCGTTTTTAACAAACAATTTGTAAGTTAAAAGATTAGTTGCAGCTAATTGAGCTTCATAGGTTGAAGCAACTTCTGACATAGAGATATCTGAGTTCTTAAGAAGTCGTTTAACTACGTCTTGAACTGAAGCATCGCTCATGTCAGAAAAACGCTCTAAAAGACCGCGCATGTGGCGACCGGAATTTTTAGTCGAAACGTCTGAGCTGTCTAATAAAGTTTTAAGGCGACCAGCGAACTCAACTTTAGCTAAGATTTCTTCTTTTCCAAAGATAGAATCTAAACCGTTTTGTAATTTTTCTTGTGCTTTACCTTTGTATTCAGCATTTAACAAATCTTTGATGATTTGATCGTTTACTTCTTTACCTTTAAGCTTAGAGATTGACTCCATTTTAGCTTTTGTTTCAGGGGCGATCTCTCTAGCTTTTTGCGCAAATGCTGAGAAAGAAAATACTACTACTGCTACTAGTGATACGAATTTTGTTACCATTGAAATGTCTCCTTATTTTTAAAACATTTATATTTAAGTTTAAATCTTCAGTTACTTAATATTCATTTAAGATGCCAGTTTATCGCGAATTCATTGAAAACCATTCCGAGTTTAAACTTTGCCTGTACAAAGTTTAGTCAGTAAAGCCGTCAATTGCCTAACAGCCCCCTCCGCCGGTAATTCCAGCTGCGCCTTTCGTCTTGATACACTCTTTACGTTTGTTCTCACGTTGTCCTTTTTCCGCTAAACGCTTTTGCTCTTCAGAATCACCTTTAAGTGAATACTGTCGAGCCGCATTTCTAGCGAATTGAATTGTTGATAGAGTCGCTACTAGCTCTCTAGCAATTTGATTCATTTGGTTCTTTGTAAATTCGATAATTCTTAGAGGTTTTGCTCTTTCACCGTTCGCTCCTTGAGCTTTGACGTATTTTGAAAGTGTATCAATTTCTTGAGACATCTCTTTTAATTGCTCTTCGATTTGTTTCTCTAGAGCATCGACTTGTTTTTCATCTAATTTCAAATCTACAACGAGTCTTAATTGCATTCAAATCTTGATTAAAAGGCTGCGCTTGAATCGTGATGATATCGTCCGCTGCCGCCATCTTTTTATAGCTCTTGTAACTATCCAGAGCGGAATTCGTAGCGAATACTTTGCCAGCATCTGCATCCGGAATATATTTCTTTAAAACTTCAGCTAGAACTAGCGAGTACACGCGCGATTCCTGCATTGAAGAGGCTACGACCGAGTTTCTGATTACGGAAGAATTCAATGGAATGCCAAGTAGAGTTCCTACATCTTTGAATTGCGCTTCTAGGAACTTTACCGCGATAGACTCGTACTGATTTTTGAACGTTTCTAACTGTCTTGAAACTTGGCTTTCTACATATTTTTCCCACCAAACGCTCATGCTGAACATTGGTTGGCTTAATACAGATGAAGGATTTTTCTTATCTGCGTCGTCTAAATCAAACTTTGTAGAATTGATAATGCTCTTCAGGTTTTCAGAAAGATTTTTATCAATGACGCTGAATGCGCCTGGGTATTTAGTATTCTGAGTTTCATCTAAAATCCAATGGCTATACATCGAACCTGATGAGTTGAAAGTCATGCGATCAGAACAGATATCTAATTTCAAACTATCGCTAATAATACGCGGTGGAATGAATAGATCTCTGAAACCAAGCATTCCATAGCCGTACATATTTCCAAGTGTATTATCATGAACCGCTTGTCCTTTTTCTGGATTTGGTCCGCATAACATTTGGTAGAACAAGTAATCTGTTTTCTTTTCAAATTTAAACTGAGTGCCTAAGCGAACATTTCTGTAAAACTCCGGCAGCTCGACACGTTTTACAAGATCTTTGTTACTTTCATGAGTTTCGAATGCATACGGAAAACCTTGCCCATAGTACAATAACGGAGCGGGGTAACCCATTTTGTTTAAATGCTCGCGCAAAATAGCTTGAACGATCTCGTTAACTTGACCTTTTGTCGCTATAGACATTGTTCTCATCGAATTGATCGCCATACCGTTCTTTAGTAAATCGTCC
>NCGL01000071.1 GCA_002256935.1 Bdellovibrio sp. 28-41-41 | reverse complement strand
GGACTTAAAATCCTGGGCTTCGGTCAAACGGGCGTGCCAGTTCGATTCTGGCCCGGGGCACCAATTCTTTAATAAAACCAGATAGTTACGGGAATGATCGAGAGCTAAGTTTAATAAAAACTTGGCTCTTTTTTTTTGCCTTTGCCCCCACTGGGGCGACAGACGAAAAATAATTCGCTAAAACTCCTGGGGCACTCAAAATAAGTCCTGGGATTGTTTTATCAAGCATGATGACTCATATATGAGGAATACAAGTATGGTGCCGTTTGAGGATATTTAATTCGCGGCCAGTGGTTTCATTGAGTTATCTAAAATTTCTCAAATTGAGACACTTTGTGATGCTTTGATTGCATTTTCACGTTGTAAACAACTTTGAACAATTTTGATGTGCCCGAGACATGGCCACTACGAGTTGAAAAGCAAAGACGTCAATGGCGATGTTGAAAGTCTTGTGAAGTCTTTAACGGCCGTTCGCCTTAAAGATGAAAGTCTGTTTCAAACAACAAAAAAAGGCGATGAAGCAAACAAAAGAAAATGCCTAAGAAGATTTCTTCCAAATTGTTTTAGGAGCAAGATTCTCTTCTTTGCAGTTTCTCAAAAAATCATTAACCAATGTCTGATAGGGAATATTTGTTTTTTCACCTAGTTTTTTGAAATACTCAATCACGTCATTATCTAGTCTGATGGTGACACTTTTTTTAAGCTTATTCGCATATGGATTAGGCTTAAGCTTCATTTTTTTTAAATCATACTCTTTTCTCATAAAACACCTCTCTAGTTAAAGATTTTCAAAATCATGTCGTTCTTTTTTGGTGGCTTTTCTTGCGCTGATGATTCTGATTACATTTTTTTCTTCATGAGCAATGTGGACGACGAAAAGTAATTTCTTATTATAGCTATGGCCAATTATGATCTGGCGATGTTCATCCTCTGAATGGTCTGGATCAAAAGCGATTTTCGCTAAGTCATCAAAAAATACTGTTGAAGCCTCTTCAAAAGAGACCTTATGCTTTTTTAGGTTTTGGTCCGCTTTACGCGTATCCCATTGAAACTTCATTCCTTATTGTACATATACTGTATGTACAAGTCAAATTTTTCTCTTATATTAGTTGCCTTTGGGCTGTTGCGAGCTTCCAAAATTAAGACTATGCGTGAAAAACCGACCTATTTTCGAAGAGATTCGACAGCGTTTCGCTTAAATGTGAATTGTTTGATCATCGTTTCTTCGAACATGCTAGCCGGAACTTCGGTGATGGCAAGACGGCGGCTGGCCTGAAGATAAACCATATTACGGGCTTTTTGTGCGAAAAGATAAACTCGCTGTGAAGTCAAATGTGTAGGGTTCGTGATTTAGGGCGCTAGGGGACTGCTTTGGGTGCGGCCTAGGTGTTTGAACTTACCCATTTAGGCTTGACAACGTATATACAAATAATGTATATACAAAATGTGCCGGTAATCTTTATTTATCGTAGTTTGAGAGTCGTTGCTTACCCAAGAGATCACTTGCCTCCGCACGTGCACGTTATAGGGCCGGGCTTTGAAGTTCTGGTTAGGCTCGATACATTGGAGTCTAAATCGAAGACTGCAAGTCCCAAATTACAGAAGCTTGCCGTTGAATTGGTAACTAAAAACTTAGACCTTTGCTGGGAGAGATAGAATGAAATCCAAGAACAAAAAAAGTAAAAAAGGGATCTCTTTTAACGAGGCTGAAAAGCTTTTGAATGAGGCCCTAAAAGCCGAACCAAAAGATCTAAAAGTTCCGATTTCTCTTCGATTAGATGGAGATATTTATCTAGCGTTAAAAAAACAGGCTGAAAGTGGTTACGGCGAAGGGAAATATCAAGCCTACTTGAATCAGATCCTCAGGAATCACCTATTTAATGAAAAAATCTCAGTACCTAAATCAGGCAAAAAGACTGGTTGAATTATACTTTGTGAAATAATACTTATGGATAATGGCTTTTAGAGTTTCTCCTGTGTCATAAAAAGGTTTATTTTAACGGGCGCAATGACAAAATTATAGCAGTACAGTTATTCTTACGCAGCTTTCAAATCAAATTCAATCTGCCCATATTCAACAATAGGGGTTTTTACTGAACGACCAGATACCATTGATGTCTTAATCTTGATAGCGCCCGTGGTCTCAAAGAATAAAATAAGTTTATTGAGATTTGAAATATCCATATCAATAAGTTTTGCAAGCTCATAGACTGACTTGGGCTTATGAATAAGGATTGCAGATAAAACCCCAATGTTTTTAACAAAACGATCAAAATCTTTTTTATTATCAAAAGAAAGTTCGAAATGTTCGCCTCTGAGTTTACCTTTCCTGGCTGCCTTCAATGCCTTTTTAAAGTCAGATAGGGATTCGCTCGAAGATTTAACAGATACAATTAATTTTTTCATAGTTTAACTCCTAGTTCTTTGAAAACAAGCATCTCAAAATCTGATATAAGCCTGTCGTCGTTTACATAATCATATTTAAATTCACGATCATTGATATGTATGTGCGGTCCCTTCGGGTGATGATTGTCGATCAAAACAAAGTCATTTGTTTTAAGATCTTTGCAAATCAATCCGAACTTCATGCCATCGGGGTATTTAGATGACTTACCAACATCATAAATTGAGAGCTCAACTATGTACCGATCTTGAACCTTGTTTTTAAGGTAATATTTCAGGTGAGCCTTCATATAGGTATTATATAACCATTATAAGTATTTTTCAACCTTTATATCTGCAGGCCATAAACACGAGCCAGAGTGGCTCTGGCTGCTAGCCAATTCGTTAAATAGCTTGGTAGCAGTCGTTATACCCGCATCCGCGATATGTGTTCAGGCTTTAGTCCGTGAACTTTTTAAACCTGTGCCTTTGACGGATTCTTTTTAAAAAGGAAAAGATCTGGTCTTAAATGCTTCAAAAAATGAACCGAAAACGAGGTACGCAAATATGTAGTAGGAGATGCAGCATGTTCCACCTGAGCTTAAGAACCAAAATTATTTCAATCGTCGCCTTCACCAGCGTTTTGGGCGCAGTGATTTCCATTTCAGGGTTTCTTTACTTTAATAAAAAGGAACTCGAGCGCGGGATTATAGTCAAAGAGCGTACGATACATCGACAGTTAGCAGCTGCGACTAGGTTTGTCGCGACTCAAGGTGGCTTGAAAGATGTTGTTCAGAAGTTTCAGTCAAAGTACACCTCCGCAGAACAGATGACCGATACCGATAAAAAAGAAGTTATGAATCACGTTCCAATTGTGTCTGCAATGATTATTGGAGCTGAAAATCAAAAAACTGATCACTATAAGTTTCGAGTGTTTTCGGATGAGCCTCGGCGAAAAGAAAATATGGCGACCGCCAAAGAACTAGAAGTTCTTAAAAAATTTGATGGGGACTCTAAGCTTGAGGAGATCATTGATAACGATGGCGAAGTCGTTACGCTGTATAGACCGGTTCGGTTATCTGAGGGCAATGGCTGTTTAACGTGCCACGGAAACCCGGGCAACAGTCCCTGGAAAGATGGTACCGATATTCTTGGATATAGAATGGAAAACTGGAAAGATGGAAAACTTCATGGCGTATTCGCCGTCAGTGAAAACATTCAGGACGTCGCAAAAGCATCAATGGGCAGTGCTTTTATTGCGCCATCTTGGTATCTTGTTGGAGCCATAACTTTAGGTGCTTTTTTGTCTCTTTTTCTTGCGATGTTTTTGATGAAGGGCTCGATAACATCCCTGGCTGAAGCGGCACAAAGTATTCTTTCTGTGAGCGGTCAAGTTGGGGGATCGGCGACGGATGTGGCGGGTTCATCGCAAAGTCTTTCGGAAGCGGCTACAGAACAGGCGGCATCCCTTGAACAAACGGCCGCTTCGCTTGAAGAAATCACTTCTATGATCTCTAAAGCCTCTGACAGTGCAGTATTGACAGCAGAAAGCTCTACTGAATCTCAACGAAAAGCCGAAGACGGTCACACTGCTGTAGATCAGATGCTGACATCCATGGATGAAATTAGTCAGAGCAATGAAGCCATTCTTGCTCAGATCAGCGACAGCAATCGCCAAATGTCAGAGATAGTAAAAGTCATTCAAGACATTGGAAATCGCACGAAAATTATTAATGAAATCGTCTTTCAAACGAAACTTTTGTCATTCAACGCGTCCGTTGAAGCCGCTCGTGCCGGAGAGCACGGAAAAGGCTTTGCTGTGGTCGCAGAAGAAGTTGGTAATTTAGCCCAGATGTCGGGAAATGCAGCCAAAGAAATCTCTGATATGCTGGATGCCAGCATATCAAAGGTCGAGGGAATTGTTGAAGATACTCAGAAAAAAGTTGAGATACTTATTCAGACAGGAAAAGAAAAAATTGAGGCAGGTGTAACAGTGGCCAAACAGTCTTCAGAAGTCTTGAACGAAATTGTTCAGAATGTGTCTAGAGTTTCTGGCTTAGCCCAAGAAATTTCGCAGGCAACTAAAGAGCAGGCCCAGGGCGTGGCTGAAATCAATAAAGCTATGACACAGCTGGATTCTGTAACGCAGCAAAACGCTTCAACCAGCCAAGGGGCGGCAACGTCTGCCCAGCAACTTTCAACTCAGGCGCAGGCGTTAAAAATTAGCGTGGATGAATTGATGAAAGTGATTCGTGGAAACCCGGGGCATCTAAAGTCTTCAACACAACCTGTGCGATTTAAAACCGCATCACGTGAGACCCACGAGGACATTGAAGAAAAAGCGGGATAGCATGAAGTCACTGTTTAGTTTGCTTAGCATAGCAATTCTATTTATTGCCTGTACTAAGAAATCTCATTCTATACCGGAAAAATCCTCTTATGAAAGTGAGACAGACTTGATGGTAAATATTTGCAATAAATTTGCTAACGATGAAGGGGACACGGATAAACTCCATTCAGCGGCAGTTGCGACTCAGGCAGCCCGAGTAGTTTCCTGTTCGGATTTCAATGGCGAATGCGCTCTCTATGGCGAGTGTCTGAATTTAGTTATTGCGCATTTTGAATATTTGTCTTGGAAAGATTATCAGGAGCCTAATGAATGTATACAGTCCTGTGCCCTAGAACGTCCCTAAAGAAATAGAGTCTATCGGACCAAAAGGTTGCAAACTGTGGTACTCCCGATATGGAACTAAGAGTTCAATCGCATCGTCAAAAAAAAGCCAAAAATCATTGTGAACAAGTCAGATCAAAAATAAGTCTTAAGCTTAAGGACGTTTCAGTTCCGGTGGTTTTGGAACGATTTATAAGTCCGGACTCCATATGGCAGCGCAAGGGGTAACGCCCCTCCACCGCAAGGTGAGGAACAGTGGAATAGAGAGAATGTCCAGGGCATTGAGCCTGATTTCAGGAACGGGAGAAATCGGGGGAATAGTAAAACCTTTGCTCCCAGTTTGTTATTTTTAAAGCGTTCTAAGCTTTAATTCTCGATTTGAGACACTTAGCGAGTTATTCGCTAATGATAGACGTGAATGAATTACTTAATATGTTCGTGAACACAGTTTTATAATTATTTAGTTAGCTCATATTTAAATATTCTCAATCAGGGTCAGAAAATTAATAAAGTCTATATAAATCATTACTGTAGGAGTTCCTAGCTGTTGCCGATAAGTAATTACACGGCGGAGGCAATTAATGAAATTATTTAGTAGTACGTTTGTTGTAATTTCAAGTTTAACGATAGTATTCAATTTAGTAGCATGTAGCGGAAGTAGCGACAGCCCGAGTTCAGATTCAGGCGGCACAGCAGCTCCAGGTGCACCAACTTCTATTATTATTAGCAGCGATCGCCCGTTAGAGATTTTTAATTTAGACTTATTTTCTGCAATTACTCCTAGTGGCAGTGCTGCTGCAGTCAGTGGAAGTGGAAATACACCGACCTTGGGTGGTTCATCGTTCGATGTTGGAGGATCTGCGGTTGCAGCATCTGGTAATACACCTAGCTTGGGGGGATCATTACCATCAGGTTCAGGTGCTACTACTTTAAATGGATCGGAAACCTTCACCGCTAATATTAGTGTTACCGCCGTTTTTCCTGACGGGGTGACACAGTCATGTAATCTTTTGCATCCATTTAGTTCAAAAAACTGTTCGCTAACGGGATTTACTTTTTCAGACAGTGAAATTTCAACAAGTACGACATTGTCGGTACAAGCTGTTTCTAGCAATAGTAGTGCAACTGCTACTTTAGATAGTAATTCTTTGCCGGTGAAAAAAATGGTTGTTGAACAAGTTTCTTCGATTGATAAAGGCGGGTTTTACGGCTCTGTACTTTATTCAAACAGGACAGAGTTTAATGGTGCTTTTTATTATGTAGCCAACAATTCTAATAGTGTTCCAAAGATATTTAAATTAAGTGGAACAACTTTAACAGAATTTTCTAATACCTCAGGAAATCAAAGTACGTCAGATAATCCAAATATTTTTAAAGAATTTAATTCAGAGTTATATTTCAGCGCACTAAACTCATCAAGTGTAGTGAAGTTATATAAAACTAATGGCACCACAATCACCCAAGTTTCAAATATTACTGGAAGCCAAAGTGTTGCAGATACTCCTGCTCGTTTTACCTTATATGGAGGCAAAGCCTACTTCATAGCTTCATTAAGTGCCAGTGTAAGAAAGGTATACTCTATTGATTCAAGCGGAGTAATAACTCAAATTTCAAATACGACTGGAAATAATGCTGTATCAGATTTGCCAAATTATTTAATGGTCTGGAAAAACAAACTTTATTTTTCTTCAAACATCGCTTCTGGCATATCAAAGCTTTTTTCTTATGATGGAACTACAATTAAGCAAATTAGTGATATACGAGGTAGCACAATCAGTGATGGAATAGCATCGCCATATGCAGCTACTGACTATATTTATTTTTGGGCATTTAATCAAAATAGCGTTTTAAAACTTTTTAAAACAGATGGCGTCACGGTCACACAAGTTTCAAACACTAAAAATTCAGAAAATGCGGGTGATCTATTAAGTGCGGCACCTGCTAATTTACCAGGTCAAATTGAGTTCAATGGAAAATTCTATTTTTGGGCACAGAATTCAAATAATGTTTTTAAGTTATATGTAACAGATGGTTCAACGGTGACTCAGTTTTCTAATACGGTAAATAGTAATTCTATTCATGATTATGTGGATAACTATCTAGGTAACCCAAAAATTATTATGGTATTTAATGGTATGTTGTACTTTGCCTCTGCAAAATCATTAGATGTTGTAAAGCTTTTTAAAACAGATGGTAATACAATTACCGAAGTTTCTAACACAGCTGGCGATGGGATAACTGATTATGTTCAATTGCGTGGAGTCTATAGTGATGACCTATATTTTACCGGTTATGATTCTAATAGTAAGGAAAAACTATTTAAAACAAATGGCACCCATGTAACTAGGGTTATGGATATTAATCCAAGTAATCATGATTTTGATGCATTTGAATCACTTTGTAATGCTTCAAATCCAGTTTTTAGTGTTTCCAGTTCTGGGATATATTTTAATGCCTATAGTGCCTATGGAACCTGTAAGGAAACTTTATTCCGCGTACGGAGTTTATAAAAATTAGTTTTAACATATTATGCTTAGGTAATTAGTATGAATTCTTTTAACTTACATAACCGACTAAGCAAATAAAGTGACTAATGCTGCCCGCTAAAACAAATAGATGCCAAATGCCGCGGCCATGTTTTATTTTTTCATCAAAAACAAAGACAAGAACTCCTGATGTATAAAATAGGCCACCGAGTGCAAGCCAGGCCAATGGACCCTCAAGCATCGCCCAGCCAAAAAATATATTTTCTAAGTCCAAACCTTTAACCTGTGGTGCAACTTGCATAAAACTTTCGAATTTAGAAGACTCTAGCTGATAAAAAAACGTTTTTATAGCGCCCATGGGCAGTGCCTGAACGTCTTGTAATTCAGAAATAGATTCAAACGTATTCAGCCAAGCTTGTTTTTTCGTCTTAGTAATCTTCAAGCGGCACAATCTGGTGGTGACATAAATATAACATGGAATGCCTCTGCAGACTCAGTGATTGGCTATCATGTTTATGTTAGAAAATCTGGAGAGTCTGAGTACACAAGAGTGACTAGTACAATGTTAGACTCAGCCGTGCTTAATTATACAATCTCGGGTGCAACACCTGATACTTATGAAATTATGGTTCGCGCTGTTAAGTTAGAAAACACGTCTTCAGGAACATTTTATAATTTAAGTTCCGGCGAAAAAGTCATAATTACTACAAACTAGTTGGCGCACTCTCATTTTAAGACGCATTTATTCTCAATTTACTTAACAAAACTAATAGCAGAAAAACGTTTCATATTAAGAATCAGTTCTAAAGTATTGACTAAAATTTGCCGAGTAGTTGACGATGGAATCGCTGCACGTCAGTAACTTTTGGCCAAGGCTATCTGGCTCAATTTCTTTAATTTTTCTAGTTTTAAGCACTGGATGCTATATGAACGCAAGCATCATTGATATGAGCTCAAACAGTTCTCATATTGAGATTTCACAATTTACTATTAACAATTCAAAAACTTCAGATTCTTCTTTAAGTTCTAAGATCAATCAAGATGTTACAGAAATTTTGATCAATGGTAATTTTAACTCTATTTCAGAGCCATTTTTATCTTTACAATCCGACTGTAGTGTTCATTCAATTGATGTAACAGAGATCGATTCAAATTCTATCGCTTTTAATTCTAATGTGAGCTTATCAGAGGGTACCCATGTTTATTATCTGGGCTACACTAAAACAGACAAAGTAGAAGGTAAAAACTATATAAGCCAAGAATGTCACTCAATTCCATTAACCATCGATATTAAAAAAACAATATCTAACACGAGTTCAACCATAGAGAGTTTTGGAACTCCCCTAAAAGATACTAATCCAAAGATAATTGTATCTGGTATCGGTGTTGGCGAAGCTACTAAGATTTATATTGGTGTGAACTGCAGTGGTACAATGGTAGACGAGTTCAATAACCAAAGCTCAACTCAAGCTAACCATCAAGCAGGTGTTTATTTGGTTGGTAATATAGGAACTCACAAGTTCTCAGTTCTAAAAACTGACGAGTACGGAAATTCGACATGCGAAGATCTGGCCAAAGCTCATCCAATATTAAATTGGAGTACAATAGCCAGTATCACTTCATCTAGTGCTGCTTTTGCTGCTATCCGGAGTGATGGTGCTGTTATAGCTTGGGGGAATCCTGATTATGGCGGGGATTCTAGTGCTGTAGCGGCTCAAATTGATGGAACAATTGATGTCACACAAATTGTTGCAACTGGTGCCGCCTTTGCTGCAATTCGCAGTGATGGCTCTGTGGTAACCTGGGGAAATGCTACTTATGGCGGAAATTCATCATATGTGAGTTCATTCTTAGATGGCACAATTGATGTGGTAAAAATTATTGGAAATACCTATTCATTTGCTGCAATTCGCAGTGATGGCTCTGTTGTTACTTGGGGCTTTTCTCCCTATGGAGGAGACTCCACCTCTGTTAGCGCCAGTTTAAATGGAACGATTCCAGTTTTAGAAATTGTTCATTCTTATAGTGCCTTTGCTGCCATCCGCAGCGATGGCTCAGTGGTTACATGGGGAAACTCAAGTAATGGCGGAAACTCAAGCAGCGTTAGCGCCGCTTTAGATGGCACAATTGATGTAGTGGAAATAGCATCTACTAAAACTATTTTAGGAGGGGCTTTTGCTGCCATCCGCAGTGATGGCTCTGTAATTACTTGGGGTGGATCTAATTTCGGTGGTGATTCAAGTAGTGTGAGTGCTGCCATAAATGGGACAATTGACGTAATCAAAATTGCAGCAACAGATAATGCATTTGGCTCGGCCTTTGCTGCCATTCGCAGTGATGGCTCTGTGATTACTTGGGGGAACGCAAGTAATGGCGGAAACTCCGTTGCCGTCAGTGCTAGTATCAATGGTACTATCGATGTTATAAAAATTGTTTCTACTTACTATGCTTTTTCTGCCATTCGCAGTGATGGCTCTGTGATTACATGGGGGAACGGATCATATGGCGGAAACTCCGCTGCCGTCAGTGCAAGTATTAATGGTACCATTGATGTTACTAAAGTTATTGCAACACAGAATGCTTTTGCGGCAATTCGAAGTGATGGTTCGGTTATTACCTGGGGCTATGCTGGCAATGGGGGAGATTCAAGTTCAGTGGCGGCAAGTATCAATGGCACGACAGCTGTGACGAATGTTTTTTCTACAAGTGCGGCTTTTGTTGCCTTACGTAGCGATGGCTCTTTAGTGACGTGGGGGAATACTACCTATGGCAGTGATTCAAGTAGTGTGAGTTCGGCCATAGATGGGACAATTGATGTTACCCAGATTTATACTACAGATCGTGCCTTTGCAGCACTTCGTAGCGATGGTTCGGTTGTTACCTGGGGAGATCCGCTCTATGGTGGATTGTCTAACTCAATAACAGTTGCTCTTGATGGTAGTATCGATGTTATAAGTCTTGTATCGAACACAATGACTTTTGCCGCCACACGAAGTGATGGTTCTGTTGTCACCTGGGGTATTTCAGGCAATGGGGGAGATTCAAGTAACGTTTCTAGCGGTCTAAATGGAACTATCAACGTCACTCAAGTCGTTGCAGCATCCTCTGCTTATGCAGCGATTCGTGAAGATGGCTCGGTAATCACTTGGGGTGTTTCTCAATTTGGTGGCAACTCAAGTGCGGTGAGTGCAAGTATTGATGGTACAATCGATGTAACAAAAATTGTTGCTACTAACTATGCTTTTGCTGCAATTCGCACGGATGGTTCTGTAATTGTTTGGGGTGAGCCGACACTGGGTGGAGACCCAAGTGCAGTTTCATCAAGCATTGATGGGACAATAGACGTTACCCAGATTGTGGCTACTGTGAGTGCTTTTGCCGCCCTCCGTAGTGATGGTTCGGTGATCACTTGGGGAAATTCTACTAATGGGGGGGACTCTAGCTCAGTGAGTGCCAGCTTAAATGGTGCGATTGATGTTATTCAAATTACATCTACAAGTTCTGCATTTGCAGCCCTCCGTAGTGATGGTTCGGTGATCACTTGGGGAAATTCTACTAATGGCGGCGACTCTAGCTCAGTGAGTGCAAATATTGATGGCACCATTGATGTTACTAAAATTGTGTCAACTGGAGCAGCATTTGCTGCCATTCGAAGCGATGGCTCTGTGATCACTTGGGGCAGCGCAAATCACGGCGGGAATTCAAGCTCAGTGAGCTCAAGTCTAAATGGTACAATTCCAATCACCCAAATTATTCCAACTATACCAGATACAACTGGAGCCTTTGCCGCAATTCGCAGTGATGGGTCGGTGATCACTTGGGGAGACTCTGCTAATGGGGGGAACTCTAGCTCAGTGAGTGCTAGCTTAAATGGCACCATTGATGTGACAAAAATTATCGCAACGGCATCGGGGTTTGCGGCGATTCGTGCAGATGGCTCCGTTATTACTTGGGGAAACTATGGCGGAGATTCAAGCTCAGTGGCAGCAAGTCTGAACGGAACCATAGACGTAACTCAGGTATTTAGTAATAAAGGTGCTTTTGCTGCCATTCGAAGTGATGGATCGGTGATCACTTGGGGTATCACATCTTATGGCGGAGATTCTAGTGCTGTAGCGGGTAGTATAAATGGATCAATACCCACAATCCAGATTACCTCCACAGACAGCGCCTTTGCGGCACTTCGCAGTGATGGTTCAGTGATAGCTTGGGGAAATCAAAGTTATGGCGGAAGCATTTCAAGGGGGGCCGCGCTAGCCAGTTATTAATAAAAAAGTGTCTCGTATTGAGAACCGGCCCTAAATAAATAGCTAAATTTTGCCGATAAGATGTCTATGGCAGTACGTTTTAGCTACAATTATTTTTATCTTTTTTTTACAATCCTAGTATTGTTGTCAGGATGTAAAAATCCATTGAGCGAAGAGTCGGCGTCTTCCATTGAATCAGGCTATCGGCCTGGTGTTAAATTAGCTGCACAGTTGGAATTTACAACCCATCCTGTGAGCTCAATCAATGGGCTTACATTGGGCGCGTTTCCTGCTGTTGTTGTTAAAGATATTAAAAATAATATTGTCACGGATTATTCATTACCTGTAATTTTGTCAGTTACCTCGGGCTCTCCAGCAGGAACACTAAGTGGAACAGTTTCTGTGGTGCCGACAAATGGTATTGCTATTTTTGATAATATTTCCATCGACCAGGCAGGTTCAAATTATTCTCTCACTGCCTCTACTTTAGATATTGCTGTTGTTAGTAATACATTCGATGTTGTTAGCTATAAACCCAGTTCTGTTAGTATTAGTTCGAACATTCCACTTGAATATTACACCGTGGATTATTCATCAACAATAACCCAGATAGAAACCACAGCTGATGCAACTGGTGCGGGAACAAATCCAACCGGTGGAAATGATGGATCAACGGCAGGCTCTGGCGCGGCATCCACAGGTAGTGGAATTGCGGCTCCTCTTGCCGGTAGTTATTCTGGTACTGGTTATGCGACTATAAATGCAGAAACAGGATTTACGGCTACAATCACAGTTAGTTCTACATTTCCAAGCGGAGCCACAGGAAGTTGTAATGTTCTATCGCCCTATAGTTCTATTACATGCTTGCTTACAAACTTTAATATAACTGGTACACAATTGGGCTCTACTTCGGGAGCATTTACCTTGCGAGCTATTGCGTCCAATGGTGGACCACTGGATTATTTAGATTCATCTTCAATACCCGTAAAAAGAAAAGTGATTGAAAAGTTTATGGTGGCACCTTTTACCGGAGGATTTGCTGACTCTTGGGGTTATTATGATAGTTCACTTGTTTCTGCTACAGTTGGTGGGAAATTGTATTTTATTGGAAATAGTAGCTATGGCACTCAAAAATTATTTGTCTATGACGGAACGACAATCAAGCAATTACCAAATACTACAGGCGATCTGATGTACGACGATTATCCAATGTTTCTTACCGTGTTTAATGGAAAAGTTTATTTTATTGCTCAGGATGAAACTCTGCACACTCGTTTATTTGTTACGGATGGAACATCGGTAACAAAGGTATCGTATACGTCTGGGGCAACAAGCCCAAGTGGAGATTTTACTGGCGGTGCATTTGCGGCGATGTACAGACCTATTGTTGCTAATAATAAACTTTTTATCAGCCTACTCAATACCACAACATCGATTAGAAAACTTTTTTCAGTAGATACTAGTGGTAACTTAGCTCAAGTCGCTGATCTTCGCGGTGCAGGATTTACGGATAATCCAACTTATATGAGTTCTTATGGAGGCAATTTATATTTTGTCGCGCCTAATATGGGGAATTATCGTAAGGTCTATAAAACTGATGGTTCTGCATTTAGTACAGTTTCTAATACTCGTGCAAGTGTTATTGCATCTGATATTCCCGTATACACCTATGCTTCTTCAGATGGAGTTTACTTTTGGGCACAGGATGCAGGAGCAAAATATCGACTGTATAAAACCAACGGAACTACTGTAACTCAGATAACAAATAACTACTCTGGGGGAGATCGACCAACACTCATTGACGGAATGTTCGCGAATATTGGTTCCACCTTATACTTCTGGGCACACAATGCCAATGGACAACCTAAGTTATTTAAATACGATGGAACAAACTTAAGCCAAATTTCAAACTCTTCTGCAGATCAAACCTTTATGGACTCAGTAAATGAACTTTATACTGTAGGAGAAAATCTTTACTTCGTAAGTCAGTATACTGGGC
>NCGL01000070.1 GCA_002256935.1 Bdellovibrio sp. 28-41-41 | reverse complement strand
TAGTTCTTTTTCAACTTTTCCATGTATTCGTCGAAAATCTTTTTACGTTTTTCTTCAAATACTGACAAGCGAACGGCGCGCTTACTCGCGTTCTCGTAAGTGCGTTTATCAGTAACTTTAATGATGTGGAAACCAAACTGAGTTTCAATTAGACCCTTAATATCTCCGGGTTTACCTGATAAAGCGGCATCATAAAGTTGAGGAACGATGGTTAATCGTGACTGCCAGCCAGCGTCTCCGCCGACTTGTTTTGATAGCGGGTCATCAGAGTAGAGCTTAACAAGCTCAGGAAATGGTCTTTTTGATTTTTTAACTTCGTCAAAAATTTTATTTGCGCGATCTAGTGCTTCTTGGCGTTGTTCTGGAGTTGGGCTTGGTTTTAACTCGAATAAAATATGGCTAAAACGAACTTCTGGATTACGCTTATAGTGTTCAGCCATTTCAGCTTCAGTAATTGGCATATTTTGAACTTTCATACCCAATTCTTTTTCAAGAAGACCTTTGTATAATTCGCGTCTCATAGCATCGCGTACAATTGGATCGCGATCTAAGTTTCTTTTTTCGGCTTCTTGTACGCCAATTTCAAAGCGGATTAATTCTTCCAAGAATTGTTTTTTAGTTGGAAGTGGGTTCACGGAGTTTTTAAAAGCTTGATTGAATTTTTCGTTAAAGTCTTTAACGGTTATTTTTGTGTTTCCAATTGTGGCTACTACTTCATCTGCTTTTTTCTGTCCGTAAGAAAATACGGAACACAAGATAGCTCCAGATAAAACAACCCATGCGAACTTAGGCATTTAAAAATCCTTTTTTAAAATTTTATATCGCGTACTTAAAATGGTTCTCTTAAAATCTAACACCGTTATTTAGAGTGATCAAACAGTTCCTTGGCCTTTGATCTAGCTGAAATCAGAAGTGATTCCGCTTCGGCTAATAATTTTGGATCTCTTGGGTCTTGATCTTTGCCGTAGGGTCCGAAAGGTCCCAGCCAAAGAATGTCGATTTTTGCAAATGGCTTGGGCAAATATGTTTTGTTCCATGATTTTGGAAAGTGAATAGCGCGATCACAGTGAACGCCGCCGTAATAAATATATCCATCAACTAATCGAGAAACTTCGAACACACCGGGTTTCACTTTAAAAATTGGTCCACGTGGGCCATCAACCGCCATGCTGCCATTGTAGCCGTCTTTTTTAATGAGCTTAACTAGACCTTTCAAAGCCTCAACGGCACCTCGAGACGAGGATCCCCGAGAGCTGGCTCCGCCCATCAAATGTATCAACGCGCTCATCATTTCCCCGTCTTTACTTTTAGAGGACATTGTGGAAACGCGATAGCGGCCAAATAATTGTAACAAAGAAATTTCATCGCCATGAAAATGTGCGAAAATAATCGGTTTGCTTTTGTCGGCTAATGTTTTTTTAAGCTCTGGCGGTTCGTGATGACGAACCCGCCATGTAAAATACAAAGATTTGTAGATAATCCAGATAAGTGTAGATAGAAAATACTTTCTAAAAAACAATCATGTTCCAATAATTACTTATGAAGTAATTTTTTAAATTCTTCGGTTAGTTTCGGCACTATTTCAAACAAGTCACCCACGATACCGTATGTTGCTTTTTGGAAAATCGGCGCGTTGGGATCATTGTTGATTGCAACAATAACTTTACTGCCCGTCATTCCAGCCAAATGTTGAATTGCTCCTGAAATTCCCACAGCAATATACAGAGTCGGCGCAACAGTTTTACCTGTTTGCCCTACTTGCATCGAGTGAGAGACCCAGCCCGAATCAACTACGGCGCGAGACGCACCCACCGTTGCGCCCAAAACGTTAGCCATGTCTTCAAGCATTTTGAAATTACCGGCCTCTTTAAGACCGCGACCACCTGAAACAATAACGTTCGCTTCTGTTAGATCTAGTTTTTCTGAGGCGCCCTTAACAACTTCTTTTAAAATGGCTTTTAGGTCTACCGCAGGAAGGGCCACTATTTTTACAGCGCCTGGATTAGCTGAACCGGCCGTTGCCACCGGCAATTGATTGGCGCGCATAAGTACGATTTGCACCGGAGAGTCTTTTAGATTCACTTGAGCAAACGCCTTACCGGCGTACAAAGGCTTTTTCGCTATAAGTGTATCACCTTCAACTGTAAGAGCTACGCAATCACTGGCAATCGATGAATCTAATCTGGCCGCCAAACGAGGAAAGACATCTTTTCCGGCCGATGATGCCGGTGCCAGCACGTGACGAGCGCCCGATTGTTTAATCCCCGCCTCAAGAGCAGCAAGGTACAACTCTGGGTTGTAGCCATTTAGTTTAACATCATTAAAAAATAAAACTTCAGAGGCGCCATTAGCCGTAGCTTGCTCAGCCGCCTTTTGGCCCTCAGCGCCGAGTACGACACCGACAACCTCAAAGTTTTTAGATTTTCCAAATTGCAGAAGCTCAATTGAGCTTCTTTTTAGGTTTTGATTTTGATGTTCGCAAAAAACGATTAATTTACTCATATTAGGTTTCCTTTATAGTACTTTGGCTTCATCGCGAAGCATGCGAGCCAGTTCCTGAGCTTGAGCGCCAGCATCTCCAGCGATCATTTTTACAGCCGTTTTGTCATCCGGCAGGGTAAATGCCGTCGCTTTAGATTTACAAACACCAGCAGCCAGTGTTTCTGCTTCGTACTCTTTTAATACCTTTTTCTTTGCTTTCATAATGCCTGGAAGACTGGCATAGCGAGGCATATTCAAACCCTTGTTGGCCGTCAGAACACATGGCAATGGAACTTCGAAGATTTCTTTGGCTCCGCCCTCGATATCGCGCTCAACTTTTGCTGTTGTGCCCGTCAGTTCAAGTTTGCTAACTACGCTGATATGGGGAGCGCCTAGTAATTCAGCGATCATTGGCCCAACAGAGCTGCCGTTGTCATCAATTGCAAGTTTACCCAGCAACAGTAAATCACAACCACCCTCGGTTTTGATAGCCGCAGCGAGGGCCTTGGCAACACCTAGGTTATCAAGTTCAGAATTAGAGTTTACAACAACGCCCTCATCACAACCCATAGCTAGAGCGGTTCTTAAGACTTCAGAGACTCTTTGTTTTGGCCCTAAAGTGATGGCAAAAACCTGAGTTCCAGGATTTTTTTCTTTGATCTTAACCGCTTCCTCGATGGCAAATTCGTCGTAAGGGTTTACGACGAATTTGACCCCGGTCAAATCAACACCGGCAGCATTGGGAAGAAGTTTGATTTTGGTTTCCGTATCAGGAACCTGCTTGATTCCGACAAAAATTTTCATAAAGTTCCTTTCAAAAAAGGGATCATGTTAAATGATAGACTTATTACTTAAAACTCATCAACTAAATAGGCAAGTTTGAATGCCTATTCTTCACTTTTTTCTTTACCAGTTGGTGCAAAGCGTGGTGGCTGGCAAATGTAGAGAAAATTTTAGACAAATTTTGATCTTAGCGGTACGTTAAACGAAAACTAAAAGACAAGAGGAAAACAATGGTTTCTTTCATTCAATCGACTGTGGGAAAAAAATATCTCATGGGACTTAGCGGCCTGGTTTGGGCGGGATTTGTTTTTGGGCACATGGCCGGCAACATGACTATTTTAATCAGCCCCGACCTTTACAATGCCTATGGACACGCAATCGTAAGCAACAAAATTTTATTGTACGGTACAGAAATCGCCCTTGTTTCGGCATTGGTCGCGCACGTAATTTTAGCTATTTTGCTGACTAAACAAAATCGCGAGTCACGCGGAACTCGTTATGCTGCAAAACCAAATGGTGAAAAAGCGGCGTCTTTTGCTTCAGAGTGGATGGCGATTCACGGCTCGATCGTTTTGGTTTTCATTATTTCACATTTAGTGACGTTTAAATACGGACCTGTTTATGAAACAACAGTAAACGGCGTAGTCATGCGCGATCTGGCGCGATTAATTTACGAAGTGTTCTCTAATCCGGGCGCAGTGGGATGGTATCTTGTTTCATTAGTGTTACTAGGGTTTCACTTAACTCACGGTGTGCGGTCGATTTTTCAATCGTTCGGGCTTTTGCATCCAGCGTATCAGCCAGCAATTAAAAAAGCGGGCGTAGTTTATTCCATTGTTGTGGCGGGTGGATTTATTTCTCAGCCGCTTTTTGTATTCTTAACTCGCGCCGTGGCCGCATAATCGGGAGAAAAAAATGACAACAAACAGTAAATTAGACAGTAAAATTCCGGGTGGTCCAATTGAAACAATGTGGGAAGACTACAAGTTTAAAATGAAACTGGTGAACCCAGCCAATAAAAAGAAACACACGGTAATCGTAGTCGGAACCGGTCTGGCTGGCGCCTCAGCTGCGGCGTCTATGGGTGAGATGGGTTACAAGGTAAAAGCATTTTGCGTTCACGAATCTCCACGTCGCGCCCATTCTGTGGCGGCTCAGGGTGGTATCAATGCGGCAAAAAATTACCAAAATGATGGCGATTCAGTTCATCGATTATTTTATGATACTATTAAGGGTGGCGACTTTCGCGCACGTGAAGCTAATGTTCATCGTTTAGCTGAAGTTTCAACATCCATCATCGATACGTGCGTAGCTCAAGGGGTTCCTTTTGCTCGCGAGTACGGCGGAACACTTTCAAATCGTTCATTCGGCGGCGCTCAAGTTTCTAGAACATTCTATGCGCGCGGGCAAACAGGTCAGCAGCTTTTAATCGGTGCGTATTCGGCGATGATGAGGCAGGTAGATATCGGACAAGTGGATTTATACACTCGCCGTGAAATGCTTGATGTGGTTGTGGTTGATGGCAAGGCTCGCGGTATTACAGTTAGAAACCTGTTAACCGGCGAAATTGAATCACATGAAGCCGACGCAGTAGTTTTGGCTACAGGCGGTTATTCTAACGTATTCTATCTTTCAACAAATGCGATGGCGTGTGCGGTGACCGCTGCTTGGAAAGCCCACAAGAAAGGGTCTTTCTTTGCGAATCCTTGCTACACGCAAATTCACCCAACATGCATTCCCGTTCATGGTGAAAGCCAATCTAAATTAACACTGATGTCTGAATCATTGCGAAATGATGGACGCGTTTGGGTTTCAAAAAATAAAAATGAAACTCGCGCGGCGAAAGATATTCCAGAGAGCGAGAGAGACTATTATTTAGAACGTATTTACCCAAGCTTTGGGAACCTAGCTCCTCGTGACGTGGCTTCTCGACAGGCTAAGTTCCTTTGTGATGAAGGCTTTGGCGTTCAAGGACAAAGCGCAGTTTATCTAGACTTCAAAGATGCTATCGGTCGTTATGGCGAAGATAAAATCTCAGAACGTTACGGTAACTTGTTCCAAATGTATGACAAAATTACCGGTGAAAATCCGTATAAAATGCCAATGAAAATTTACCCAGCACCCCACTACACGATGGGCGGATTGTGGGTAGATTATAATTTAATGAGCACTATTCCGGGAATGTTCGTGGCCGGTGAAGCCAATTTCTCGGATCACGGTGCCAATCGCCTAGGCGCTTCGGCATTGATGCAAGGTTTAGCGGACGGTTATTTTGTTCTGCCATACACAATCGGCGATTATATCGCGAACACCAAACTGGATAAAGTAACTACTGATAAGGTTGAATTTAAAGATTCAAAAAATGCGGTAGAAACAGAAATCCACAAGTTAATGAACATTAAAGGCGCTCGAACGGTAGAGAGTTTCCATAAACAACTTGGCCACGTTATGTGGGATAAGTGTGGAATGTCTAGAACAGATGCGGGTTTGAAAGAAGCCATCACTCAAATTGGAAAAATCAAAGAAGAGTTCTGGCACAATCTTCGAATTCCAGGCGATGCGACTGAGTTAAACAATGAATTAGAAAAAGCTGGCCGCGTAGCTGATTACATCGAACTTGGTGAACTAATGTGCCGTGATGCCCTAGAAAGAAAAGAGTCTTGTGGCGGTCACTTCCGTGAAGAGTATCAAGAAAATGGGGAAGCAAAGCGTGATGACGAGAAATTCTGCCACGTAGCTGCTTGGGAGTGGAATGGATCTAGTAAACCACAAACTCGCCAAACTGAAGAATTGAAGTTTGATAACGTTAAACTAGCTACGCGAAGTTACAAATAGAGGAAATTATGTCTGGAAAGAATATTAATATTACACTAAAAGTTTGGCGCCAAAAAAATCAACGTGAAGCCGGTGCTTTTAAAGAATACGTAGCTAAAAATGTTTCCACTGATGCGTCTTTCCTTGAAATGCTAGATGCCGTTAATGAAGAACTCATTTCTAAAGGCGATGACCCCATCGCGTTCGATCACGATTGCCGTGAAGGAATTTGTGGTAGCTGCGGTTTCATGATCAACGGAAACGCACATGGTCCATTAAAATCAACGACTGTATGCCAGCTGCACATGAGAAATTTTAATGACGGAGATTTTTTAACTCTTGAGCCATGGCGCGCCCAAGCGTTTCCATTGATCAAAGATTTAACAGTGGATCGTTCGGCACTTGATCGTATCATCCGTTCTGGCGGATATATTTCCGTAAACACAGGTAATGCCCCAGATGGTAATGCCATCATGATCCCAAAAACCGCTGCTGATGAGGCATTCAACGCCGCTACATGTATCGGTTGCGGCGCGTGTGTAGCCTCTTGTAAGAATGCATCGGCAGCCCTGTTTACATCAGCGAAAATTTCTCACTTAGGCTTGTTGCCACAAGGTGCCGTCGAAGGTGAAAAGCGCGCATTAAACATGGTCGGTCAGATGGACAAAGAAGGCTTTGGAGCTTGCACTAGCACCGGGTCTTGCTCAGCCTCTTGCCCTAAGGACATTAGTTTGGTGAACATTGCTCGTATGAACAGAGACTATATGAAAGCCTCGTTTTCTAAGAAACCAGAGACCCATGCGGGAGACGGCGCATAGTCGAACGTCTAAATAACGTCGATGTTGTAGAAAACTGACATGTCAATGGTCCCCGAACCTTCTATCTTTTAATTATAGAGATAGTTTTGGGGGACCAACCATGCGTATTTTTTTCTTTCTTCTGTTGTCTATTGCCGTATCAGCCAGCGAGACAAAACCGACGTCAGTTCCGGGTGAGTATGTTGTTAAGTTTAAAACGAGCAACAAAAGCTCTCTATCCTTAATGGCGAATCAAATAAAAGAACAAACGGGAATGGAAGTTAAAACTCTGATTCCATCCATGAATGTTTCCGTCTTTAAAGGAAACGGCGAAAAATTGAATATCGCATCCTTCAAAAAAATGAATCCGAATATAGAAATTATTGAACCCAACTTTATATATTCGATCAATCAAGTGACCACGACAAAACCAAATGACCCAAGCTTATCAAAACTATGGGGGATGCTAAACATTGGACAGCCGGATTCTACAGGCCAAGTGGGTGTTCCAGGAATGGACATCAACGCTACTAAAGCTTGGTCAGTGCAAACGGGATCTGCGGATGTGATTGTTGCTGTAATCGATACTGGTGTAAACTATAAAAGCAAAGATCTAGCTGGCAACATGTGGATGAACCAAGCGGAAAAGAACGGAAAAAAAGGCGTTGATGACGACAACAATGGATTTGTCGACGACATCTACGGTTGGAACTTTGTTCCCGGCGCAAAAAACCCGTCAGATCCTTTAGATGATCAAGGCCACGGATCTCATTGTTCTGGAACTATTGGCGCAACGGGAAATGATAAATACGGCATCGTGGGTGTGGCCTGGAAAACTAAAATCATGGCCCTTAAGTTTTTAGGCGCAGACGGATCAGGCTCTCTAGATGCTGCTTTGCAGGCAATTGACTACGCCACAAAAAATGGCGCCAAGGTTCTGAGCAATTCTTGGGGCGGCGGAGAATACTCTGAAATTTTGAAAGAAGCGATTGAGCGGACTAATAAAGCAGGCGCGATTTTCGTAGCGGCAGCGGGAAATAATTCTTCCAACAACGACAAAGAAGAAAACTACCCAGCGAATTATGATGTGCCTAACGTTCTTTCCGTGGCGGCTATTGATAACAAAGGTCAGCTAGCCAGTTTTTCAAACTATGGCAAAAATAAAGTTCACATCGGCGCTCCGGGCGTGAATATCTATTCGACTATTCTTAAAGGTTACGATTCTTGGTCGGGAACATCGATGGCAACGCCGCACGTTTCAGGCGCAGCGGTATTAGTAGCTTCGCAATATCCAACAATGACTGGCGTTCAAATTAAAGAAACACTTTTGAATGCGGCCAAGCCGAACAAAGCACTTAGAAATAAAGTTTCTACAGCGGGGAACTTAGATGTGTATGCGGCATTGATGCAAACGAAAGTGGAACCTGACCCTGAAGATCCATATAATTGGACAAGTAAAGTGGAATATCAGTTGTCTACTGAACATCCGTACAAACCAGAGCAAAAAAGCACATGGGAAATTAATGTACCAAGCGCCAACAAGATCGCGCTCTACTTTGAAAAAATGGATGTCGAATTTAAATACGATACAATTAAGCTCTATGATTCTACCGGAAAACTAGTTCAAATAATAACCGGTGATGCGGGCGATGCTTATTCCGAGCCAATTACTGGCAACTACGTAAAAGTAGTTTTTGAAACAGATACATCAGTTGAAAAATACGGATTTGATATAACGAAAATTAACTACAAGTAGTTAATTCCTTACTACCCGCCGCCATTGTCTGGTGGAGGCGTCACAAGCTTACATGTATTAGATACGAATTGAATATAGCCATTTCGGCATAAGAAATTGATACTGCCTTCGTACGTCGTATTGGCATAACCCTCATCACGATAGTAATGACACTTGCTTGTATTGTTCGTAGCACACTCTGACGTGTGTACAGTTGGAACATCAGTTGAGCATTCAATTGAAAAATTTTGGTTATTAGAAACATCTCCGCCTAGCGTGAAATAGCCAAACCCAAGTCGTCCAATTTGGCTGATAAAGTTCTGCAGTTGCATCATTCCAATCGCCGGATTGTTCTGAGAGACTAACCATTTCATATTTCCACGATAGAATAAGTCATTGAAATAAGTGTAGCCATCATTTGTGTTTGTTCGAACAGATAAGTCGATAAAGTAATTTCCGCGTCCGCACAGTTTAGCCGCCATGCGAATCGAGGCCTTTGAAGATGTTAATTTAGTACCAGAGCCATCGGTTACAATCACGTAGTAATCGCCCTCTTTATAAATACGGTCTACAACATCTGAATAGCTTTCATAATGTACGCTCCCGTACTTAGGAGGAAGTTTTTCACCGTCGCGATACCAATCAAATGTATAAGGTGCGCGTCCACCAGATATCGTAACACCAACGAAAAATTCAGTGCCTTCGTTTAAGGTTTTTGAAATTGGCTGAGTTATAATTTTAAATGTTGTGTCTACAGATCCGATACCACCGATGCCACCAGTACTACCACTGCCGCCCGATCCACTACCGCAACCTAAGCACGTTCCTGTGCCACTGCTTGAACCCGAACCGCTAGATCCGCCACCAATAGATCCCGCAGATCCACCGCTAATACCACCGAAGTTTCCAGAACCACTGGTGCCGGATGAACTGCCGCCAGTAATACCGCGTGCACTTCCAGAATTCAAACCAGAACCAGATTTACTACCGGATGTGCCGGTGCTAATTGAAACTGAGGTAGAAGCTTTGCTTCCACCAGCTGTAGAGTCTGGAGTCGAAGCTGTGTTTGGCCCACTACAGTTTTGGAACGACATCATCAATACTGAAAATCCCAAAATGATTCTGATTTTTTTTAACGTCACTAATCCCCCACCCGAGCAGTATTATTAAGTGCAAACTGAACTCCGGGTCCCCAGTGTTCTATCGGCTTAGATAGAGGTGACTTTAAACACTGTCGAAATAATCTACGACGTTTCAAAATGAGACTTAAAGATTCGTCTAATTTTCGAACACTATATGGAGATTCGTATGGCAAACTAGTAGTTTTTATCCACACCTTTTTTTAAAAACGATCTGATTTTTAAATTGATGTAGTCAGGAAAATCTAGCTGAGTGCAGTGACTACCATAGGGGACCTCAACGTATTCGGATTCTTGAATTTTATTAGCCATTTCTTCCTGGTACGATTTCGGAGTCACATTGTCGTTTTCGCCCGAGATGATTAGCGTGGGAACATTTATTTTTTCTAAAACTTTCTCGCCATTATATTTCATCATGTCTTCAAACAAGCCCAAGAAGACTTTCAGGTCTAATTCGGCTACGCCCTTGGCATACACTTCGATATCTTTAAAGTGAGTGAGCTTTAAATTAAATCCGCCAACAAGGGCTACGGCTCGCATCGAGATGGGATTGTAAACGGCGGCCTTCCAAATCCGCGTAAACAATTGCGGAGAATTTTCAAACTGACCTTTAGCCAAATAGAAAAATGGTTCAACGATATCAAGACCAAACATGCCTTTAATTGGATTGCGTGCAAAGCCGTTGATAAGAGTGATGCTTTTAAAGCGTTCTGGAAACTGTTCAAAGGCAGAAAAAATAACGGGTGCGCCAAAACTGTGACCAGCAAAGTGGGCTTTTTCAATTTTCAAATCATCTAAAATGGCTTCGATGTCTTTGGCCGCAGAGGCAATGTTTAAGTTATTTTCGTCGGCGACCGGATAGCTTTGATGATGGCCGCGCAAATCAAAACAAATAACTTGATTGAACCGGCTAAAGTATTTTATCTGGTGATGCCAGTGATTCATTAGGCACGCGATTCCATATACGAAAATAATCGGATCGCCCTGTCCGCGGCTTTCATAGTAGATTTCTGTGCCGTCGAAACTTTTAATTTTTTTTGAAGATTTTTGAATTACGTCCATTACTCTAAAAACAGCACTTTAATGATGCTCTCTCCTACTTTGATTCGATCGCCGCTAATCAGAACTTGAGACTCAAAGACAGCATCATTCAACATAACACGGCTTAAATCAAAGTTTACAATACGGGCACCCTCAGGAGAGGGAATAATTTTAAATGCGAGCTCGGGCGCTTCCATTTCATGTAAAGCGATATCGAGCGACCAAAACCCGGCCGTGCGTGGACCAAACGTTAGAATTTTAGACTCATCTGTTTGGATTCCCTGGATAAATTGGAGTTCAACCTTGGGGTTAAACGCCGACAGATCTTGAGGCGGCATTGTACTTAGCGCGGTCTGATTGATTTCGCCCACGAGTAGATCCCGCCACGTTTTTGTGGGGAAGTATTCCTCCATTTGCTCGTCGGTAAAGACCTTGACGATAAATTCGGTATTACCCACCATGAATTTAGTTTCAGGGTAAAGCGCGACTTTTCTGACAACCGTGTCGTTAACGATCAGTCCATTTCTAGAATTTTGGTCGACCAAGATAGGAATTCCGGCTTCGTCATACAGAATAGTCGCATGTAATGTGGACACGTTTGGGTCCTTAATTACGATTCCCGCCTTCTTGCGACCGACGGTCATTTTATCGACTAATTTGAATACTTCACCTTTTTGAATTCCCTCAAGAATTTCAATAACTAAGCCCATACTTATATCAGACCACTAATTAAATTTTTCGTCCAATAACTTTATCTTGAGGATGGACCAAAGCCATGATAGACCCTAGCTTCCTTGCTCATAGCTTTAGCATACATTTTTGCTTAATTCATTGGCCGTGGGCACTAACCGAAAGGACAAAAAATGAAGGTAAAGTACGAATATCCCAAGATTATTCACTTCTATGAAGGCGTGTTAATGTTACACCCTGACACAACAGCTGAAGAACAAAAAGAATTCTTTAAACGTAATAAAGAAATCCTTAAGTCTTTCTCTGGCGAGTATCATTCAGTAGAAACTTGGGGCAAAAGAACACTAGCGTATCCAATCGCTAAAATGAAAAAAGCGCTTTATTTCCACGCTTTATTCAAATCTGAGCCAAGCGCTATCATGGAGCTTGAGCGTACAATGCGTATTAACGAAAAAGTTATTCGCTTCATGCACACTCGCCTAGACGACAGAAAGCCTCTTGCGAAGCACTCAGAAGATTTTAAAAATCAATTAAAAGTATCAGCGGAAAGAGAACGCGAACGCGAAGCTAAAATCCAAGCACGTAAAGCTGCTCGGGCTGCTTCAATTAATGAGTAATGACATTAACGAAGGGTTCAATCACTAGACTATCTGTTCTTTCGAGCATCGCAGTGTTGATGTCCGCACTAACAGTGATCTTTGGTACGCCCTTCCTTAGAGTTATTAGGAATGTATACGGTTCTTTGATATTTTGGGGTTTGGTATTTTTGTTTTTATGCGGAACAACGCTGTTAAAAGCAGACTGGTTAAGTTTCGTAGTTGGATCTGTGTGGATAACCACCGGAATCAGTTTAGAACTCGAAAAAAGGAAAGTTTCTTTTTTAACGAATTCGATAGTGAGTCTAATTACTGGGTTTATAGTGTCTGCAACGGGGTTGCTGGTAGTTCTGAAACGCTTAGGGGTCACTGATTTAGCCCGGGCAACAGAGTACTTCCAGGAAGCTGTAAAACCATTAGTGAAGGGACAAATGAATCAAGAGGTGGATTACACTGCTCTGGTTCTACAAATGCCTTCCATGCTGTTTATAGTTCTTCTTCTAAGTTTAGCCATTGGATTTTTAATGGAACGTAGAATTCGCTTCTGGTTTCGACTGACGAAGCGTCGGGGCGACAAAGTCTACGTTTACAAGTTTGATTTTTTGAAGTTCAGAGTGAGTGATAAGTTAATATGGGTTGCCTTATTTTCCTTGTTGTTCAGCGTTCTGGGCGGATTTGGTCCAGACTTTAAAACATTAGAAACAGTGGG
Source organism: Bdellovibrio sp. 28-41-41 (assembly GCA_002256935.1). Lineage (GTDB taxonomy): Bacteria > Bdellovibrionota > Bdellovibrionia > Bdellovibrionales > Bdellovibrionaceae > UBA2316. Next base: position 1,025 of record NCGL01000070.1, on the reverse strand, counting down.
CTCGAATTTGGTGAATGTTTTTATAGTGGTTTATTTCTTTCAAGGATTAGCTGTTTTAGAACACATTTTGATTCAAATCAGAGCCGGAGTATTTTTAAGAACCTTTAGTTATTTTATTTTTTTAGGACAATTATTTTTAGTTCTCTCGATAGTCGGCTTTTTAGATTTTTGGTTCGATTTCCGAGGGAAAATAAAATTAGGTATAAATAGGCAAGCCACCTAACACAAACTCAAGCGGCGGGCCCTACGAGGAAAGAGGATTTTATGAAAGTTATTTTACAAAAAGATGTTAAAGAATTAGGTCGCGCGGGCGATTTATTGAATGTTTCTACAGGTTACTTTAGAAACTTTTTATTCCCAAAAAACTTAGCTATCGAAGCTACTGAAACAAAAGTTAAAGAATGGGAACACTTAAAAAAAGTAGCAGACGCTAAGAAATCAAAAGCGATGGAAGAGAAAAAACACGTTGTTTCTAAATTGAACGGCTTGTCTTTAACTTTCAAAGCAGTTGCTGGTGAAAGCGATAAATTATTCGGTGCTGTTACTCACGGTGATATCTCTAAAGAATTAGAAAAACAGGGTTTCTCTGTTGATAAACGTGACGTTGTACTTGAAGAGCCAATCAAAATTTTGGGCAAACACAAAGCTCAAGTTAAATTCTCTGAAGGTTTAGTAGCTGATATTTCTATCAACGTAGAAAGACAGTAATCTACTATTAGATTTTTAATTAAATTTAAATATGGAAAAGGGGCCTCAGAGGGCCCCTTTTATTAACTACAATTTAGGTGAGATCGTTTAAGCGTATTTGGCTTCGGCCTGAGCCTCTTCTTCAAGAATCAAAGTTTGTAGGTAATCTGCTAAAACTTCACGAAGTTGATCCAGTTCTAGCGTCTCTGGATTCAGAGAATAGTTTTGTATCAAGGTGGCCATTTGGCTATCAAAAAACCCCTCGTCTAAACCAGATGTTTCTCTTAATTCTGAAATAAGTGTCGTCCCTTTTAGACCCATCGAAAAGCCTCCATGCC
>NCGL01000069.1 GCA_002256935.1 Bdellovibrio sp. 28-41-41 | reverse complement strand
GACAAAATTCGAAGCGATTTCTCCGTACCCAATTCATGGTATGGAAGAAGCGTGCGGAATCAAACGCTCACCAATCCCATACGTAACATTCATTGCGGGATCTGTGGGTTTGGTATCTGCTTTAGCACTTACATGGTATACGTCGGCTTACGATTGGCCAATAAATGTCGGTGGTAAACCACCGTTTTCATTGCCTGCATTTATTCCGATCATGTTTGAATTAACTATTTTATTTGCAGCGTTGTGTTCAGTGGGAGCTTTGTTTTACTTCTGCGGAATTCCAAAAATTGATCCGCCAACAATTGATCCGGATTTAACATCACATAAATTTGCTATTTTTGTTCCTGAAAACGAAACCGGCTATGAATCTAAAAAACTAGAAAGTTTTTATAAAGGTTTAGGCGCGGAATCTGTTAAGAAAGTTGAGGCATACTAATGAAAGCTCTTCTTCTGCAAGCAGCGGCGGTTCTAGTTACAGTCAGTGGACTTACTGCGTGCCATTTTGATAAAAGCAAACCGAACTTTGAATTGATTCAAGACATGATGGAATCTCCGGCGATTAAGCCTCAAGAGTATGATCCAAATACGCCTAATCATATCAGTGGACGTGAACCTGTAAAAGGCACTGTTCCTGTTGGCTTCGAATCAGAACCAATGGATGATTTGGCTGTGGCTGAAAAAGAAATGAAAAACCCAATCGCGGGTGACATGTCTAAAGACGTTCTTTGGGCCGGTCAAAAATACTATGAAATAAACTGCGCGCTTTGCCATGGTCAAAAAGGTGAAGGCGCCGTTGAATCGAAGAGCTTAGTTGCTGAAAAAATGGCTTTAAAACCACCAGTCATCACTAACGATAAAATAGTTGGTTGGTCTGATGTGCACTTGTACTACGTGATTTCACGCGGACAAGGTATGATGGGCCCGTACGCGAATCACGTACCTCAAAAGTACCGCTGGCAGTTAGTTAATTATATTAGACATTTACAAAAAAATTATAAGAAGTAGGAATATCTATGGCTAGTCACTCACATGATTTACAAGTAAAACCATTTGATACCTCAAGCACGTTGAAGGTTTTAATCCTGGCTTTGATCGGTATCGGACTTATTTCGTTTGGTTTAGGTTTGTTCCTTGATGAAGGAAGAACTTGGACCAGCTACTTAGTTTCTTTCTTCTACTTTTCATGCTTAGGTTTGGGCGGATTGTTTTTCGCTGCCATTCAGCACTTAACTAAAGCGGGTTGGTCAACGTCGATTCGTCGTTATGCAGAAGCGATGACATCATTCATTCCGTTTATCTTAGTGGGTGGTTTGATTCTGTTGTTAGGTTCAAAAGTGTTATTTCCTTGGACTAACGAAGATGTCATTAATTCATCGGCTTTGATCAAAGCAAAAACGGCTTATTTAAATATCCCATTCATGGCGACACGTATTGTGATTTGCTGCTTGGGTTGGTTTGCATTCAAATGGTTTATCGTTGGTAATTCGTTGAACCAAGATCAATCAGGTGATCATCAGCTGACAGTTAAAAACGTAGGTCTATCGATCGCGTTTGTATTGTTCTTTGCATTTTCATTCTCGTTCTTCAGCGTGGATTTATTAATGTCTTTGTTGCCAACTTGGTATTCAACGATTTTTGGTATCTACTGTTTTGCGGGATTATTCCAATCTACATTTGCGGTTCTGGCTTTGATGATTATCTTCATCAAGCGTGCGGGATTTGTAAAAGGATACGTAACTGTCGAGCACCTACACGACATCGTGAAATTCATGAAAGGTTTCACAGTGTTTTGGGCCTACATCGCGTTCTCGCAATTCATGTTGATCTGGTATGCTAACATCCCTGAAGAAACGGAATACTACATCATGCGTTCACAAAATGGATGGCTGGCGATTTCTTTCTTGTTGTTGATCTTTAGATTCATCGTTCCGTTCATCGCTTTATTACCTCGCGGTTTAAAACGTAATGAAAACCACGTGATCACGGTTTCTATTTTAATTCTTATAATGCAATACGTAGACATCTATTGGATGGTGTACCCAAATTTCAACGACGGCTTGATTAAATTCGGCTTCCTTGAAATCGGATTGTTCCTAGGTTTCTTGGGTTTGTTCTTGCTGGGTGTAACTACATTCTTCAAAAAACACTCTCTGGTGGCGTTGAAAGATCCTCGTTTGCATGAGGCTATTAATCACCACGTAACTTATTAGTTTCTATCCCTGCGGGATAGGTTAGTTTCGATCTTTTAAGATTGAGAAATTAGCGAATAGGCTTCCACTCGGAGGCCTTTTTTTTTGTTCTTTTTTAGATGAGTGATGGTTCTCAATAAGCTGCTCAGATTGAAACGACCAGTTGTTTTGGGGTGTTGGATAAATCCATACAGGTGTCGCCAAAATAACGTCCAATTCGGACTCGGTGCCTTTAATCGGGAACCCAGATTGCTTTATAAATCAGACATGAATGCATATTGGCTTGGTACTCAGGCGTCGAATAACTTACTCGTAAACGTAATCTCAAAATGGAACATTCAATCCGTTCCTAACGAAGACGCCTTGAAAAGCATCCTCGGTCAGCCAGCCGATAAGGCCCGTCATTTCTTGATGGAGCTGTCGGAGATAAACGAGAAAAAGTACCTAGAACTAAAATCGATGGGCGAGCGCTATGGCAAGAAAATCAAATTTATCGTGTTTTACCAAACTCTAAAACCATCGCCGATCATCAATAAACTGCATGGTGCCGAGATTCTTTTGATCAGCCCCGAAGAGCGCAACATCACTAATATTTTGTTAAAGCGCTTCTTTCAAAATCCAGATCCATTGTTTCGACGATGGGAGAGATATCAAGTGCTTACGAGTGGAACATTAAGTTTATTGTCGGGCGAAGGTGAAGCCGTAAAAGTCAGCGTAAGTCACTTCAGCGCCCATGGTGCACGCATCGAAATGGCCAGCGAATCGTTCAGGAAAAAAGACTTCGTGGTCCTTGATTACGTCAGTCATGACGGCAAAAAAATTCGTATGCAGTCGCGAGTCGCTTGGACGCAAGATCGAGATAATACTTGGGTCGGCGGACTTCAGTTCATCTCTCGAGTTGTTTAATTGGTAAAATTCCACAAGAATGATGCACCAGGACCAACGGGCTAAAGAATTTGAAAAGGTAACCCTTTGTGTTACTTTTTCCACAAAATGGCGCATTATTTAATGATGATACTATCTAATATCTTATCAGCTTTCTTCACGGTTTTCTTTACAGTGTTAACGGCTTCTTAATGTCTTCTATTTCTATTATTCTACCTGATAACTCAAAGAAAACCTTCGACCATGAACCAACTGTTCTAGAGGTCGCTGAATCCATTGGTCCACGATTAGCCAAAGACACTCTGGGTGGCAAAATCGATGGCAGCAATGACATCGTAGACCTTCGTTACAAATTAAAAGACGGCAGCAAACTTTCTATCATCACCACAAAAAGCGAAGAAGCGAACGAAGTGATCCGTCATTCGAGCGCGCACATTTTAGCGCAAGCCGTGCAACGTTTGTGGCCCGAAGTTAAAGTGACGATTGGTCCCGTCATTGAAAATGGATTTTTCTACGATTTCGATTCTCCATTTAATTTCACGGAAGAGCATTTTGAAAAGATCGAAAAAGAAATGCAAAAAGTGATCGATGCGGGATTCCCAATCGTTCGCCGAGACGTAACTATTGATGACGCTATTGCCACATTCACAAAAATGGGTGAGCGATTTAAAGTTGAAATCATCAAGGACTTAAAAACCAGAGGCGAAACAACCGTTGGTATTTATGACCAAGGCGAATGGTTCGATCTATGCCGCGGTCCTCATATTCAAAATACAAATCAAGTCAAAGCATTCAAATTGTTAAGCGTAGCTGGTGCCTATTGGCGCGGGGACGAAAAAAACCCGATGCTTCAACGAGTGTACGCAACGGCGTTCAAAGATAAAAAAGAACTTGAGCTATATCTTCACCAAATAGAAGAAGCTAAAAAACGTGACCATAGAAAATTAGGTAAAGAACTAGATCTATTTATGTTCCATGAATGGGCTCCGGGTTCCAATTTCATTCGTGAAATGTACGTAGAATTTGGTTACCAAGAAGTCATCACACCGCAAATTTTCGACGTTAGTTTGTTCCATAAATCAGGACACTACGAAAACTACAAAGAGAACATGTACTTCACACGCGTGGATGAACGTGATTTTTCGGCTAAACCGATGAACTGCCCATCGCACTGTTTGATGTTCCACAATGGTCAGCATTCCTATCGTGATCTGCCAGTTCGTATGGCTGATTTTGGTCGCCTGCACCGTTATGAAAAATCGGGCGCGATGCATGGCCTGACTCGTGTACGTACATTCTGCCAAGACGATGCGCATATTTTCTGTCGCGTGGATCAGTTGCAATCTGAAATCGCAAGCTTCATGACATTGTTAAACAAAGTGTACAAAACTTTGGGCATGGATAATTTCAAAATCTATCTAAGCACGCGTCCTGAAAAACGCATGGGTAGCGATGAAGTCTGGGATCGCGCTGAAGGTGCTTTGTCGGATGCTTTGAAACAGCTTGATTTGCCCTACACAGTAAATCCAGGTGATGGCGCGTTCTATGGACCTAAGCTTGATATCATGTTCGTCGATGCGATCGGCCGTCCTTGGCAATTAGGCACATTACAGTGTGACTTTAACTTGCCTCTGAATTTTGATTTGAAATACACGGGCGAAGACAACAAGGACCATAAACCAGTCATGCTTCACAGAGCCATCCTTGGCTCGTTAGAGCGCTTTATCGGTGTTTACCTTGAACACACGGCTGGGCATTTGCCGTTGTGGTTGTCGCCAAACCAAGTGACTATTCTGAACGTTACAGATCGTGTAAATGAACATTGTGAGAAAATTCAGTCGATGATGCGTGCAAAAGGTCTTAGAGTTGAATTTGATCGTCGTAATGAAAAATTGAACTTCAAAATTCGTGAAGCGCAAATGGTAAAAACGCCGTACATGATCATTATCGGTGATAAAGAAGCCGAAATGGGCGAGTTATCTCTTCGTACGAAGAGTGGTAAAATTGTAAATAATCTAAAACTGGAAACAGTGATAGATCAGTTAGTAAGCGAAGTAAAAACAAGAGCACTCAAAGGCATTGAAGCTTAAAGAACTTCAATTCGTATAGAGGCTTAAAACAATATAAGTGGAGGTTTCCCATTAATAAGTTCGAAAATAGAGGTAGTTTTTCAAAAGGTGGCGATCGTTTTAAGAAAAAAGAAGACAAAGATGGTCTTCGTGTTAATCGCGAAATTCGCGCTCAGCAGATTCGAGTGATCGATGATGAAGGGCAGATGCTTGGCGTGATGACAGTTCCTGAAGCTATTCGTATCGCTGAAGAAAAAGGCCTGGACTTGTTAGAAATCGCTCCAACAGCTACGCCGCCGACATGTAAAATCATGGACTATGGCAAATGGAAATACGAAAACAAAAAGAAACAAGCAGCCTCTCGCAAAAAACAAACAGTGATCGTAATCAAAGAAATCCAAATGCGTCCGCGCACGGATGTTGGTGATTTTGAAACTAAAATGAGACACGCTCGCAGCTTTTTATTAGAAGGCGACAAAGTTAAAATCAATATGCGTTTCTTAGGTCGTGAATTAGCCCATCAAGAATTTGGTATGGAATTAATGAGAAAAGCGATCGCGTTCGTTGATGACTTAGCTTTGATTGAAACAACGCCGCGTTTTGAAGGTAAGCAAATGTACACGCTGCTAGCACCAGATCCAGCGAAAATTAAAGAGTACGAAAAGAAACATCCAAAGAAAAACGCGGCTGCCGGGGACGCCAAGTCTAAAAAAGAAGACGAGAGCGAAGACGAAACTGACGAAAAAGAGTAAGAATATAGACTAGCGGAGCTTTCAAAGGTCCGCTTTTATACCGTAACTGTCATTTTCCTGGCGATTATGTCGACTGAATACCCGATAGTTTAGTTAAAAATTAACTTTTAAAAATATTCTTCAGCACATTTCCCGTAGGGAACGTGCTAACCAAGTTCACACCAAACTGCTGAGCCACCGTACGCCAAATAGTTTCTGGGTAAATGTAATCAAAGCAACTGTTGGGTGTACATGTACCTATAGAATCTATAGTAATGCCGGACATTTCTGCTTTGGTCATCGCCTTTTGAGTTTTAAAATTAAATGGTTTTGCGTGAAATAAACTGCCGCTGATGCCATAGCTCGCTTTTATTTCTGACAGTTTGTAAATTTGGGATTCACCGATAATTTGTCCGCCTTTAACATGGCCGCCAAGTAAAATGCAGGAATTATTGTATTGATTGTGCCCGGTGCCGTCGAATCCGTCGGGGCTGGCTGTACGCGCAAATTCGCTGGTCATCACAATTGTTGTTACATCAAAAAGACTTTCGTTGGCAGAATCTAATTTGTACGGAGTTTCTTTCATGAATTTGATTAACTTCGCTACGTGTTCAAACCCAGCGCTCAAATTTTTGATGTGGCTAACCTTGTGACTGCTGTGCGTGTCGAGTGAGCCATCGCTTGTAATATCGACTTGGGCCATTTTTAAAAATCCAGAACCAAGACCCGCTAAGGCCAATGACGCTTGAGCCATTCCTGTATTGGTTGACGAAGCGACGGCATTTACTTTTTCAACTAGCTTGTTCAAAACTGCGATCGTGTCTTTTTCTTTGCGTTTTTGAGCCAAGATGTTTTTTTGGAATGAGGCCGCCGGTGTGTCGTCATCTAAAACGGTTTCATAGGGATCATCGGCCGATTCTGAAAATGAATTTAGGTTTTTAGTCGATACTTTTTCGCCGTAGTTTCCGTCACGCAAGACTTCGTATTCCATATGATAGCCAATGCGGTGGGTTGGCTTTTGCATCGCTTGAGCCAAAGCAAATGGGAAGAATGTTGTACCTGATGTCACATTTCCAGAGGACATATATTCACGATTCGTTTCGTGGGCACTGGACTGCAAGTTCATCATCACGCCGTTAATGATGCATAGATCATCCAAATAGCCCGATAATGGTTCCATACACACGCCAAGCTGGCCATTTTTGTACTGCTTAACAGCGGCGCGTTCATCGAATGCTAGAAATTCAGAGGTCGAGAAGGCAGCGGTATTTAAATATTCTTTCGAGCGAGCATCGGTCATCAGCAACGTATCCCAGGCTCCGTTAAATCGCAAAACCAGAAGCAATTTGTCAGAGTCTGCTTCTTGCGCAAATACCGACGAAGGTAACATCGAGCTTACAGAATAAACTAATCCTGCGTTGACGGCGGCTTGAATAAATTGTCGTCTGTCCATTTTAATCATGTGCAACCACCTAGTAAACCAAGAATGAGTTTGAGTTAAAAATATAATAGAGAGAAAAATAAGAAGCCGAGATCACATCGCCGTTGCCATCTTTGGCGGCCACGCGATTGACTGATTTTAGAATGCTTTGATCTAAATCCATTTCCGCAGCTACGTGATTCTGATTAGGTCCCAAAATAAAAAAGATTTGATCTTGAATGATGCTTAATTTTTGTTCTTCTTTAAGATCACTCCATTTCATTTTTGTAATCGCGCTGAACACGTTTTCCGTTGGATTAGCAGCAACAAGTGCGGTTGCTAATCGTGTGAATCCAGGGAATCGCAATCTCATAGCTAAGTCCGCATTTTTAAATACGGCGTCACCAGTGGTAAATATTTGCTCGGCATTTTTAACGTTTGTTTTTGATTGATTTAACAATTTGATAACACATTTACGATAAATTTCGCGGTAGGCGTTGTCAGGTCGATCGGAAATAGGTAGGGCCGTATAAAGATCGATATGACCTAACACATATTTTTTGTTAATGATGTCTGAAAAACAATTCTCGGTCGTAAGGCTATTACCATAGATTTTCACGGGCACTGTTTTAAGGATTTCACTATAAGTTAATACGCGCTGCCATGTTGATCGTAATGTAGGTTCTAGTTGGCGGGGTTGGTTAATTGATGATATCAACGCCGCCGGGGCCGGTGATAGAATTTTATTCTTTTGGGCTTCGTTTATAGTATCGACTATAGTATCGACGCCATTTTCATCTTTGGCGCCTTCCGCAATCCATTTGATTAATGTTTTGCGCTCTAGCTCGGAAATTTTCCAACCCGCATCTTTCGTTGGCATCTTGATGCCTTTTTGATCGCCCAAGATGTTGGTTAATTTCACGACGCTTCTAAGGATTTCAAAATGATCGGCCCACTTTTCATCGTCGGTAGTTCTGTTTAAGTTAAACGGTGTTTCTAGTAGAGACGGGATAGTTGGATCCGACTTGTGGCAACCATGACACTTTTGGAAAATTGGACGAACGTTGTTGAACTGTTTCGGCTCTGATAAAAATGAATCCGACGTGTAGGATTTTAAGCCGGCTAAGTATTTAATTATTTCCAAAGGTTTTGATTCATTCGCAACATAAACTTTCTCTAAGTCTGCGCGATGTTTGGGGCTTAAGGGAACATCGCTACCCACATACCAATTCCAAAATTTTTCACTTTGACAACGGATATATTGAGGCTGTTTTGAAATCACGGCTGGCAAATCATCAATCGTAGGGACGGTGATCGTGATAGATTTTCCGGCGTGGTCGTCATAAACAAAATTGAAAGGTACGGTTTTACTGTCGACCGGTGATAGTCGTTTAAATTTTTTATTGTAAACAGATTCCATAGGGTCAAGTTTGCTATGACATCCCAGACACTGAGGCTGAACGTGTTGTTTAGCTTTCATCACGTCCGCCGAAACAGGTGTGACGACCGCCGGAGGTGGCGGCGGTGCTGATTCTATGCCGGAAGCGGGACTGCTCGCTGCTTGAGCCATATGAATTATTTTAAACGTCTCTTGGCTTTTTGAGCCCGGGCCTGGCAAGGCTACTTGTTGCATATCATCGCAAAGATAAATTCGGAAAAAAGCAGCCGCCTTGCTATAGATAGTTTTTTGGTAGCGAGCTGTAACGTTGGCATGACTGAAAATCAGCTGCGGAAGTTCTGTTTCATTTTTTACAGATGATTGGTTAGAATCTGTCGTTGGCTTAATGTAAAAAGAAGAAGTTACTTTAGCGATAAATGATTCTAAGTCGGGGATTTGTTTTAAGTGGATAATAAGTTCTGCATGTCGCGGCGATGTTGTGGTCAGAGCACCTTGGAATAGCAACAATGATAGCTTTTTATCTAATGCTGAATTTCTGAAATACGGCATTGGCGTCGTAGAACTGGCAAACATCGTATTACGCTCAGCATCTGTTAGCATCGCGAACGACGTATCAAACTCGTTCATTAATGCAAGCACATCAGCATCGGTATCAACGTTTTTACCTTTAGCTAGAGCGTCTTGCTTGAAATTTTCAATTTTTTTAGCGCCGTAGTAGGAAAAATTAGAGCTTAACTGCTGTAATACATTGGCCAGTTTTAGAGTTTTTTGAAAACTCGTTGAAATTAAAACGTCATTCCAAGAATCGCCATTCATCAATGAAGTTTGAATGCCTTTGATAAGCGATGTGTCCGATGTAGAGGCGTCAGGATATTTTAAAGATAGATCAGAATCGACGTGTTCTGGTTTGGATTTACCTAAGTCTTCGCCCGCATTTTCAATGCGCCAATCTTCAAAAATTTTCTCTGCTAATTTGGACGCCGTCCAAGGTGATTTGTAATACTCTTCGAGTTTTTTCGTGAAGAACGAAGATAGAGCAGAATCACTAGTTGCATTCTTTGCCAGCTCATTGAAATCAGATTGGCTGGGGGGAAGGCCACGCATTTGGTAACTCAATTTTCGAAGTTTTGATTCTGGTGTTAACTCAAGAGAGAACGCGGATGCATGAAATAAGCATAGGCAAACCGCAAAAATAGATAACCCGATTTTTGAACGCACGAGTACTCCGATGTCGTCACTATAAACAACTTTAATACCATGAAGAGGAACTGTTTATCTTCTTCTGACTGCCTAACCATCAAAAAGTGACAATTCTGGCTAGACAGTTTTCCTGAAATTGGCGCTTTATAATTAACTAATTGCAGTTAAAGCGGTCTGAATTGTTAAATACTCTTTATTGTTAGGTATGAGATCTGCATTAATTATTGAAAGTAGCTGCGAGGAGCGTTTGTTGTGAGTTTACTAAGCCGAATTAAATATCTCATCTTCCTAGTAATTCTAGCTTATCTAGCGGCGTGCGGACGCAATTTCAAAACATTAGATCCTCAGACAGTAAAGGCGTTAGAAACACCCGCAGCATCGGCTGATGCTGCGGACCCTGCCAATCCCAATTCTTCCGGAGCAAAAAAAGAAACCACAGCCGCTGTTTCTGAAATATGGGTTCAAGACATTCCCAATAAGTACGACGATGTCGGTGATTTCTTTCGTATCAAAGAAGTTCCTGGATTAAAGAAAGAACAAGTCATCGACACTATGCCGATGGGTCAAAACTCAGGCAAAACTTTAAAATTAATTCGTGGAAAACTAAGACTCAGCAAAGTGTCCCATCATTTTGATTCTGTAGCGAATCAACTCGAAGTAAAAGGGGACGTTGTTTTCAATGACGGCAATCCATTTGAATTTGTTCTGCGTGGGCCAATTGCGAGCGGAGAAATTCCTTTAAACATCGTAGACGCAAAATCACCAATCAAAGATTTGTTTCGCGCCAAAGCCGTGTGCTCTACCAGTGCATCAGCTGCCGATGAGGGCAGCAAGCCAGAAAACACCGTGGATTTCTGTCGTCGTTTAACGATCGATTTTTACTATCGTCATCAAGATACATTCTATACAGATCAGTTGATTTCTAAGGATATTCTCTACAACGCAATTAAAAAATCAGACAATACGCCGAGTGCGATTCCCGATCCTATTTTTGAAAATGTTCCGGATGAAGATTTATCGGATTACGAGAGAGCTCAGAAAAAGGGTTTGATCGAGGGTGTGTCTGATCCAAGCTCTATGGATGAGTTACCGTACTATTTTGCAGAGCCAAGCATCGATGACGTCGCCACATTGTACCCAGATGTGAGCAAAGAAGTCGAAGAACAGAAAAAATCGTTCTTCAAAACCCAAAAGAAAATCAAAGCGGTTCCTAAGTTAACTGGTGAAGAAAAAATTCCTGAAAAAGATGGTCAGCAACCACCCCCTATGCCTGATTTTGACGATTCAAAACCAACGACGAAACCGCAAGGAACGCCAGGGTCAACACCAACGCCTAAACCAGGAACTCCGACGCCTAAACCAACGCCAGCTCCTAAGCCTGGAACTCCGACGCCAGCGCCGAAGCCACCGGTGACAACTCAGCCCGCAGATGGATCGCGCCCTGTGGATCAAGCTTGGGGTAAACCCAACACGGGTCGCTGGATGGCTGACATCAAGAAAATGTTATATTTGACCCAAGCAAACAGTCTTTTGGAAGCCGCTCAGAAACTGGGACCGAATGCGGGTTTCCAAGTCTTGTGGCCAACAAAAAAACGTCATTACGGTACCTATGACATGGTCGAAATGGTTGTAAATGTTGGTGAATGGCTACGTGAAAACGTAAGCGGTGTGATTTTATCTGTGGGGGATACGGCAGCCATGAATGGCGGTCGTATTGGTAACCATTTGAGTCACAAGACAGGTATGGATATCGACTTAGCTTATTTAACTCGCAATCCAAAACTAGTTATGAATCGTATCGATATTCCCAATAAAGGTGGCTACACGCACAGTGAATTTTTGGCGGCCGAACAATGGCGCCTGTTTAAGGCCGTTCATGAGTTTTCACCGATTGAAGTGATCTATGTAAACCGTAATGTTAAAAATGAAATGTGTAAACAGGCTTTAAAGTCTGGTGATTTGCCTTCAAAAACGGATACGACCTCGCCAGCTGCTAAGATTTTGACCAAATTAATCATTGAAGACGATGCTCATGGTAATCACTGGCATGCTCGTTTGGACTGCAATGTCCTTAAGGCCTTGAAGTTACAGACGAAATGTATCGTTCATCCTCAGGCCTATGTCGGCCCTGAATGTAAAAACGTAAAGCTGTAAACCCTTCATTTTCCTGAAATAAGTCCTGGACAATCCAAGTCATATTTACTAGAAACAGGGATCACCGAGCAGGCCCAAAAGTTCGTCTTTGTTCTAAAGATGACGCCTCGTTTGAGAAAGGTATACAATGAAACAGAAGACACACTCTGGAGCTAAGAAACGCATGCGTCTTACTCCCAGCGGTAAAGTGAAACGTAAACAAGTTGGTATGCGCCACTTGAACTCTCACATGAAATCAAAAACAAAAAGACATTTAGGCGACGTGGTTTTTGTCCATTCAGCTAACATGTACCAAACAAGCCGAACATTGGTATTCTAAGGAGCCGACATGCCACGCGTAAAATCAGGTAAGACAAATAAAGCAAGACACAAAAAGGTATTAAAAAGAGCAAAAGGCTTTTACTCAGCCGGCTCTCGTTCATTCATCCACGCTACTGAAAAAGTAGACCGTGCGATGGCGTACATGTTCAAAGGTCGTAAGATGAACAAGCGTCACTTCCGTACGCTTTGGAATCAACGTATCAATGCAGGTGCACGTTTGAATGGAACTACATACTCTCGTTTAATCGGTGGATTAATCAAAGCGGGTGTAGAAGTGAATCGTAAAAATCTAGCGGAAATGGCGTTAAACGATCCAGCAGGGTTTACAAAAATTTGTGCTTTCGCGATGAAATAGTCCATACGGATTATGAAATCTAAAATGAATTAATTAGAAAAGGATCTTCACAACGAAGGTCCTTTTTTATTTCTGGGGATATAAACTTTGAAGAAAAAAGTGTCTAAGACATCGCCTACGAAATTAAAACAATCATCTGAGGATCCGTCGTTTGATTCTCGAAAAGCCGATCATCTGGCTCTTTCTCTCGATAGTGTTACACAAACTGCCTACAATCGATTTTTGGATCGCGTGTCTTTGAGATCTACCGCATTTCCGGAAATTAATTTTGAGGACGTTGATCTTTCGTCTGAATTTAACGGACGCAAATTATCAGCGCCTTTTTTTATTAGCTCTATGACTTCTGGGACGGCTCTTGGTGAGCCGATCAACGAAGCGTTTGCACTACTGAGCCAGGAAAAACAAATCGTCATGGGAGTGGGTTCGCAGCGTAAAGAACTTACCGATGATAAAGCACTGAATGAGTGGAAACGTCTTCGTAAGAAGTACCCTAAGGCTATCTTACTTTCTAATTTGGGTTTGAGCCAGTTGATTTCTACACCTATCGATCAGATTAAGCGTATCACTGATAATATCGAAGCGGCGGGTCTGATTGTGCATTGTAATGCTCTTCAGGAGTGCATTCAAAAAGAAGGTACGCCTCAATTTAAAAATGGTCTAAAAACGATCGAAAAATTAACCTCTCAGCTGAACATTCCTGTCATAGTCAAAGAAGTCGGTTTTGGGTTTTCTCAAAAGGACTTGGTTCGTCTTAATCAGACTGGAATCTATGCAGTAGATTTTTCAGGGCAGGGTGGGACCAATTGGGCTAGAATTGAAGCTCTTCGATACCCGAAAAAATCTTTAGAATTAGATACAGGATTTGTGTTTTCTGACTGGGGTTATGATATAACGGAGTGGGTGGATTTTCATGATAAGGACAGTGTTTCTTATCAGTTTTGGGGTAGCGGGGGTGTCCGTAGCGGCCTTGATACTGCTAAAATGTTAGCATTGGGATCACATCTAGTCGGAATGGCTCAACCTTGGTTGAATAGTTTAGTCATCGATATGAAAAAGAAAAAGCTAAGTCCAGAAAATCTATTTAGTTTTTTTGAAAAAACATACCGAGAACTTAAGATAGCCTTGTTCTGTTGTGGTTACACCGATGTAGAATCGTTTAGAAAAAGTAAGGCATTTTATGTCAAATGAGAAAAATTTAGACAAGTTATTTGGTGGGTTTTCTAAGTTAGATTATCAAGAACGTTTATTTCGCCTTCGCGAAATGGGTTTCGTTCAAGACGAAGATATTACATTTTTATCAACCGGCGGAGTTAAAGATATCTCGCTAGGTGAAAACTTTATCGAAAATGCCATTGGTTATTTTCAATTGCCTCTTGGCGTAGCTACCCACTTTCGTATCGATGGAGTGGATCGTTTAATCCCAATGGCCGTTGAAGAAACATCGATTATAGCGGCCGCTAGTAAAACCGCTAAATGGGTAAAAGAAAACGGCGAGATTAAAACTAAAGTCACTGGCTCGGACATCATTGGTCAGATTCAGTTAGCTAAAGTAAAAGACTTCGCTCGTTTTGAATCCACAATTTCTAAAAATAAAGAACAGTTTATTGCCTCTGCAAACCGCGATGCGGTGCCATCACTTGTGACTCGTGGTGGTGGTGTACGTGATATTCAAGTTAGAAAGTTAGCCCGTCCTGATGGCCTGTTCATGGGTATCATTCATGTGTACATGGATCCATGCGAAGCTATGGGTGCCAATTTAATAAATCAAGTTTGCGAATATCTTAAAAAACCGATTGAAGAATCAACAGGCGAGAAAGTCACTATGTGTATTCTTTCAAACTTGGTGGATTCAAAATTAACTCAAATCAATATCAATATTAAAGTCGATCAAGATCTGGGCGAGAAAATCGAAGAAGCCAGTTTGTTTGCTGAATTAGATCCATACCGTGCCGCGACCAATAATAAAGGTATCTTGAACGGCGTTGATCCGATCGTCATTGCTACGGGTAACGACTGGCGCGCAGTTGAAGCCGGTATGCATGCCTACACGGCGCGATTTGGGCACTATACGTCGCTTTCTAAATGGCGTTACAGCCAAGGTGTCTTGAGTGGGGAATTGAAAGCTCCGATCATTCTAGGCACTGTCGGCGGAGTGACTCGTTTGCATCCCACTTCGAAATTAGCTTTGAAGATTCTTGATATTGAGTCATCAAATGATCTAAGTCGTATTTGCGGCGCAGTGGGTTTAACTCAAAACTTAGGTGCGCTGAGAGCCTTAACAACAGTGGGTATTATTGAAGGGCACATGAAACTTCATATTAAAAACTTGTCTTTAGGCGCTGGTGCTACCGATCTAGAAATTCCTATTCTGCAAAAGAAACTCGAAGAAATTTTGGTTTCTAAAAAACGTATCACAATGTCGAATGCAGTCGAAGCGCTCCGAGAGATGCGCACCTCGTCGCCTCAGTAGCCGTTAGTAGGATGATTTGAAATACCACCTTCAAATTCCAGGAAAAACATTTTGCTTCGGAGAGTACGCAGCTCTGGTCGGCGGCTCTGCATTTTTAATTACAACCAAACCCGGTTTTGATATTGAATTTGAAGCGTCGACTGAAAAACAATCATGTCCGTTTCACCCTCAGTCTCCCGCGGGAATGTATTACGAAAACAATAAAGAATTTTACTCATCTTGGCAGGTGACCTTTAAAGATCACTATCAAGGGCGCGGTGGTTTTGGCGCTAGCACGGCTCAGTTTATTGGACTCTCGTATTTTAAACGCCAAACCGAAGCTCTGGATGCTAGTATATCACAAAGTTCATTTTATAAATCGATCTGGCAAGATTACCAGGATGTAAACACGCAACTTAATCCTAAATTATTACCGTCGCAATTACCCAGCGGCTATGATTTGTGGGCGCAGTTAATGGGATCTGTCAGCACAGTGAAGCGAATTTCAACTGATAATGGAGATGTTCAATTCAATCATCAGCGAATGGTGTGGCCATTTTCAGAACTTGAATTCTATATTGTTCCGACTGGTTTCAAAGTCGCAACGCATGAACATCTTGGAAAGTTGGATCCGGACTCTTTAAAAGGGCTGTCACAGCTGTCTGACAAAATGATGGTGTCACTGCATGCTAAAGACAGTGATGGCTTCACACAAGGACTGCGTATTTGGAACGAGCGATTGACGTCGCTTGAATTAGTGCATCCTCACACTCAAGAATTACTCGGAAAATTAAATCAGTTTTCTGAAATTATATTTGCAAAAGGTTGCGGTGCTTTGGGGGCGGATATTTTATTTGTGGCCTATAAGAGCGGTAATCAGCAGCGAGTTAAATCGATTTTAGGTGAATTGAATTTAGATGAAGTTTACGATCACAGCGATTTATGGGAACAGGAAGTTAGAGTACAGTTATGTTAAAACCTCACATTTATTCAGCGCCTTCAAATATTGCTATTATTAAATACATGGGTAAAACCAGCACTCAGCAGAATTTGCCAACGAATGCATCGATCTCCTATACGCTAAATCACTTGCGATCATTTATTACTCTAGAACCTATTTCTGGTGATCAAGATCAATGGCAGCCATTATCTGGTGACGGTTTGCTGCCGATTGAACTGAGTGAAAAAGGCAGAGCAAAATTTTTAAATCATCTCGCACGCATCAAAGAAATTTGGGGCGTGTCTCAATCGTTTTTAGTTAAATCAGCCAACAACTTCCCATCGGATTGCGGGATCGCGAGTTCGAGTTCGAGTTTTGCGGCGCTCACTTTGGCGGCTGTATCTGAACTTGAAAAGATTAAACCAGGCGGCGATACCAGTTATGTGACCATGTCAAAAATTTCTCGCTTGGGATCAGGATCGTCATGCCGTAGTTTTTTTGAACCTTGGGCAGTTTGGGAAGCTGACGGGGCAGAACCATGGCCGGGTCATTTCATAGATTTGAATCACAGTGTGATGTTGCTAGATTCAGGTAAAAAAGATGTATCTTCATCGGACGCCCACGTACGCGTGACGACAAGTCCGTTGTTTCCCAAACGTTTAGCTAATGTAAAAACACGATTAGAAAAAATCGAGATTGCTAATGCAATCAATGACTGGAACCAGTTCTGCGATCTAGCGATTGAAGAGTTTGAAGAAATGCATCAGTTGTTCGAAACCAGTGTGCCTAGCTTTAGCTATCGTAATGAAAATACGATGGCTGTGTTAAAGCGACTGATAGACATCAACAATGGCCTGTCGAGCAAAATGTTAGTCACGATGGATGCAGGGAATAATATCCATTTGATGACATTGCCAGAAAATCGACACGAATTAGAACGCCTTTCTATTGTTTTCCCGAAGGCCCAGTTTGTTAACTCGTGGTCGTTTACAGGAGCCCGACGTGTCTAGTTTTAAAACGACGACATTTGGAAAATGGATTTTCTCTGGCGAGCACACGGTCTTGCGCGGCGGTCCGGCTCTGGTGTTTCCATTATTTAAAAAGAAGTTGGAACTAGAATACACTCCAACATCCTTGCCCTTGTCAGTGACAGCATCCGGTGAAAATGCGTCCTCTATCGAAGAACTATTTCCCGGCGTATTGTCTAAAGCACTCGATTTATTAAATCGTAAAGACGATAAGTTAACAGGTGCTATTGTATTTCGAAATGAATTGTCACTCGGTTCTGGTATGGGCGCAAGCTCAAGTCTGTGTGTGGCTTTTAGCCGCTGGTTTCATCACTTGGGATTAGTAACGGACACCGAGATTTATGAATTCGCTCGGCAGCTTGAAAATATCTTTCACGGCGAAAGCAGCGGCGTAGATATCGCCGTCGTATTGCACGAAAAACCGCTTATATTTAAACGTCCAAATATTATCGAAACATTAAACGTTAAGAACACATTCAAACTCTATCTGAGTCATACGGATCAAAAGGGCATAACAAAAGACTGTGTGAACAAGGTTAACGAATTTATCAAAGCCGATCCTGTTAGTGGCAAACGTGTTGACGATAAAATGATTCAAGTAACGGTTGATGCGATCAAATTATTTTCGGCATCTGAATCAGCACGCGATCCAGCACAGTTGATTGAGATTCTGAACCAAGGCTATGAATGCTTCAAAGAATGGGGCTTAACTGGTGGCAACGTCGACAAGCACATCGCCTTTCTTAAATCCCAAGGCGCATTAGCCGCCAAGCCAACGGGCAGCGGCGGCGGTGGTTATGTATTGAGTCTTTGGCCTGATAAAATTCAGCAGAAATTTGATTTTGAAACGATCGAGCTGTTTGAATAGAAAACGGTCGATCTATTGATATGGCCGTAAAAGGCTGCTTTTGGGGCAAAGTCATTCTATTAATTCAGAGCGAACTTTATTGCACACATCACAATGTCTTTTCTCTCTGAAAAACACCAAACTTGCCGTCCAACCAAATACTTTTAAGTGTTTTACTTCCATTGAATAACGATCATGGTAATGACCCAGTTTGTGCCCGCATGCAGAACAGAGCGGCACTTTGCTTTCGTCTTTCTCTAAAACAATTTCCCGCATGCAGAACAGAGCGGCACTTTGCTTTCGTCTTTCTCTAAAACAATTTGCATATGACACGTTTGGTGAAATTCTTTGATGTCTTTTACAGAAAACCCACAAATTATAGAAAAATCCCATGACCCGATTCATAGGCCTGTAGGTCGATTCGGATTGGAGTTATTTAAACAGCCCATTAAGCTGCTTCATAGCTTCGTTTTCTAATTCTTTTTTCTTCTTTTCGATTTCTAACTCAGCTTCTTTCTTTTTCTTGTCCACTTCAGCTTGTGCTTGGTCTTTTACCTCGGCCACTTTTCTGTCCACGTGCTGCTTAACTTTGGTCTTTTGATACTCAATAAAATTTTGAGTCATTTTTTCAACCGTGTTGCCTGCAAAGCTCCATTTCGGTTGCATTAGATTGCCTTGGATGATGATGGGAATTTCCAAGTGT
>NCGL01000003.1 GCA_002256935.1 Bdellovibrio sp. 28-41-41 | reverse complement strand
GGGCATTTGAAGAATTTTTCTGTGGCTTCCATTTTTTATCTTGATTGAACTTTTGCGCAGATTTTGTTTTCTGCGTTTTGGATCACCAATACTTTTTTAGTTACTACATTCCAGTCTTGACTGTTGATGTAGTTATCTAGTTCTTGGATTAAATTACTTTCGCATCCCATTGGAGCTAGGTTCGCGTACGACTTATTGTACGAAACATCTTCGTTGCGTTTGTTCAGCGTCGACATGGTTTTGTAGAACTGGTCACGGAATTCACCGCGGAGTTGATTTTGTTTTGGTGTGCTTGGGAACATCGAGAAAAGAATACTTTGTTTTCTTGCTAAGCTCCAGTTGGCATCTGGGCGATTCATTTCTTCTAACCATTTCGTTTTAGCTTGTAGAGATGGCTTAGCGGCTTCGGCCGCTAGGTAGGCCTTGAAACCGTTTTCTGTCGTGTCCTTGGCTTTTTCAGCGAATAACCGTTCTTCAATGTTTGGGTAGCCCATTGCTGATAGACGCTGCAACAAGATCCAACGCGTATCTTGATCAATTTCAAGGGGTTTAACATCTAAGGTCCCATCTAACAAATCGGCCAGTTTATGTTGTGACGCTTCAGTTTCCACACGTCGGGCCCAGCTGCTTAGCAGTGTTTTTTTCCAAAGAGGATCGCTGGCTTTTGTGGTTTGTTCCCAAAAACCTTTTTCGATTTGATCTAGAATGGTGTTGCGAATTGTGACTTCGATATTTGTTCTGTTCGGTGCATACATAGAGATGGCTGTCCAGTAGGTGAAAAATTGTTGAACAATAGCCGTGTGTTGTTCTTTTTCATATTGAGCAAAATACATTTTTACGAAGTCATCAATTTTAACACTGCCGTCACGTAAATTTAGGTAGGCTTGATTCCAGAATACGCCGCGGGCTTGAGCGTTTGAGATCAGATGCAGATTTTTTTCGGCCCATTTGATGTGGTCCACAGTCATCAACATTTTGATATAAGCAACGTCGGTGCCATTTGGCAGAATAAATTCAGGGCACGGAAGTGATTTTGTGATCGCGCGAGTTTCATTGCTGCCATCTGTTTTCCAATCATCGATTGGCCACGCTTTTACGTTCTTGCCCTCTGTAGTGTATAGAGTGATTGGAATGCGATGTGGGCGCGGACGATCGCCATTTACTGGAGGAATTAATTCAAATTTTAAATTACTCAATTTTCCTTGCTGGCATTCCGGAGTGACTTTCAAAGTGTCTAGTCCTGCATTACGAAGCCATGCGATACTCCAGGTGCGTAAATTAGTTTCTGATGCTTTTTCTAAAGCGCCGATAAACTGAGTGAGCGTTGTATTGGTGTAGGCGTGTTCTTTAAAGTAACGTTGTACGCCTTTTCTGAAGTTATCTTCGCCTAGGTAATACGATAGCTGACGCAAGCTCGATGCGCCTTTGCTGTATGTGATGGCGTCAAAGTGATTGAATGTCGCATTGATATCAGGAACTTCTGTGCTGATTGGATGAGTCGTTGGGTATTGATCTTCAATGTACGCCGTTAGTTTACCGCGACGTTGGAAGGACATCCATGAATCTTTGAATTCGGTGGCTTTAGAAACCGCATTGAACGCCATAAATGTGGCAAAGCTTTCATTTAGCCAAAGTTCATCCCACCACTTATTAGTGACAAGGTCACCGAACCACATGTGAGCCATTTCGTGCAACAATATGTTAGCTAGGTTTTCTTTTTCTTCGCGGCTAGCAGGGCCACGTTGAATGAAGCGTTCGTTGTAATTTACGGCTGCTACATTTTCCATCCCGCCAGAGCTGAACTCAGGCACGAGCAGCTGGTCATATTTTTTAAAAGGATACGGATACGCGAATTCTTTTTCGTAATAACCAAAACCTTTTTTAGTGATTGAAAACCAGTAAGCCGCATCCACATATTTTTTCAATGAAGCGCGCGCGAATAAACGAAGCGGAACGCTTTTATATTTATCATTCCATACTTCGTATTGACCGGCGTGCAAAGAAAACAAGTATGTGCTCATGATTGGCGAATCAGGGAATGTCCACTGAGTTTTGTTTCCGTCCGTTGCTGATTGTTTTGTCGGCAATGTCGCGAAAACGACTTTCCATTCTTTAGGTGCCGTTACTTCGGCAGCAAATGTGGCTTTCAGGTCAGGTTGGTCAAAACATGGGAATACGTGGTTGGCATCGAATGGCTCAAGTTTAGTCCAAATATAAACTTTGCTGTCTTCAGAGTCTTGAAAGCGATAGATACCGCGGCCATTTTTTGAGTAGTTTTGTTTGAAGTTAATTGCGACCGTGTTTTCACCTTTGCGTAAGTCATCTTTAGCCAATTGAACGCGGTAGTTTTCATAAACTGCCGGTTTTGTTTGGCCATTGATTGTGTAAGATAGAATCTCGGCCGATTTGAAATCTAGAAATGTTTCCGTCTGCGCGCTTAATGTGAAATGAATTTCTGCCGTTGCTGTATAGAATGTGTCGGCGGATTCTAAATTAAATTTTAAATTGTAGTGAGTTTTAGAAATCAGTTTTGATCGAGTTTCCGCTTCGGTACGAGTTAAGTTAGACGACGGTGCAATTTTATTATTTTGAGTCGAATCTGTCGTTTGTGACGTTGAGCACTGAACTAGTGCAAGTCCTAAGATAAAAAATAACGGAAATAAAAAAAATGACTTCGATCGCATCGATCCCCCTGTTTACTTTGATGGCGAAAACAGGGGCATTTTATGCATTAGAGCTTCCCTCAGGCAAGATTAAAACTTTATTTTGTTACGCAAGAGAATATGTGGGATTGCGACGGTGAGCCCGGAGATCCTAATTCAAAAACATCCAAAGTAAATGAACTTAGGCTCAGCGCTTCTTTGCCGACTTCAAAATCAAAAGCCGATGCCGTCGTTAAGTTTATGAATTCTACAAGAATGGAATCTGCGGTTTCTGCCACACTTGTAAGCATCGCATCGTTAGGTACTGATTTGTCAGCTAATGAAATAGCATCAATTGAAAAGGGTGCTGATTTTACACCCGACAGCCGAAGTGTTAGCTGCGAGTTAGATTGGCAAACGATATCAGCCGCTTGTGCTGAGTGGGCCGCGATCATTAAAAGTACGATGCATAAAAGCTGTTTCATAAGGCTCCCGGACTTGAAGTTGTAAAAACCAAAGTTGTTAAGAATATTTATAAACCACAGGCGTGGGGTTCTCTATAGAATTGAAGAACCAGGTAAGGACTACCTGGTTGTCGCTTTAATAGACAGATTGTAGACGATTTAGTGTTGTTTAATAGGTTTTGAAGCTGGCATTTAGTTGCAACGTTGGAGACCTATGAATAGAACTAAGATTTCCATAGCGTTGTTGATTGGATTGTTCTCGCTATCGGCAAGTGCATTTACGTTTGTCCCGGCCTGCATTAATACCTATCTGCTAACCGTTAATAGATATGGCGAACGATTCTTCTTAGATTCTACAAATAGAAATAAAGGGATCGAGAACCCAGCGCACTTAAATATTGTAAGTCAGAACTTCGAAAATCTTGGAGAGTTCAAAGAATTTTCGCGTATTAAAACCGAAGTTAATGGTGAAATAAAAAATATAAAAGTAGAAAAGACGATTGAAAAGTCACATAGCCAAAACTTGCGTATGGCCGCCCGACTTCGTAAACAAAACCCAGATATTATTATTGGTATGGAAGTTAAAGATATCGAGGCTGCTCAGAAATTCTCAAAAGAGTATTTGAACGATGACTACCAGGCCATTTTGATTGAAGGTAATGACGAGCGTGGTATTGATGTCTGTTATTTTGTTAAGCGCGCTTTAAATTTTGACTTTGAAGTGCAAAGTCATCGCAAATATTCTCTGACCAATCAAGAAAATGACCCTGTATTTTCTCGCGATTTGCCGGTTTTGTTAGTGCGACCAGCTGGAGCTTCCAAATATTCAAAACCAATTATGGCGTTAATTGCTTCCCACCTGAAGTCGCAAATTGGTGGCGGCAAAAAGCCTAAACCGGGGGAGGCTCCAAAGCCTGATAAGACAGTAATTAAACGTACCGAGCAAGCTCAAGCCAGTGTAGAAATCATGAATATATTAAAAGAGAAATACCCAGGTATTCCTATAGTGATGGGCGGCGATTATAACAATGATATTCGCGTTGCTCCTGAATTCGCCGCTTTTTATACGGCCGGTTTAGCGGACGCTCTCAATTTTGATAAAAATCCGCTTAAGCTTGAAGATCGATTTTCGCAATACTATTTTAAACTTAATGAAGAAACTCCGGTTCCGCATGATTCTGAATTAGTCGCAGCTCAACTAGACGCAATGATGGTAAACCCTGAATTTGCTAAGTTCATATTAGCTGCTGGCATTCAGCGTGACGTGCGACCAGATGGGACAGAGTCTTCTATGCCGACGACGCTTGAACATGTAAATAAGAGAGCCTCTGATCACGATGGTATGTATTTAGTCGTTGATCTGTTCGCAATGCTAAAACAGTTGATTTCGAATTAGGCTTTCAGAATAAATTCAGTGACTGCATTTGCAACAGTCCTATCCAAAATTTGAACTACGGCAAGGCCTAGTGGATCGTGCGACAATTGCAGCCACCGGAGTAAGCCTTAGGTCCAAGAGTTAGCATAAAATTAAATCAGCGTTTTAAGTTTAGACGAAAAATTCCGATAAAAAATGCAGATGAAGCACTTGTTGTTAATACTCCTATTGTTGCCGCTCACGGTCATTAGTGAACAAAAAAAAATTCCCTATTATGATTCCTACATTAGTAAAGTGGAAGACGGTCAGTACATTACTGTATTCGCAAAGCCAGCTTTGAACTGGCGTTACTGTGATAAAATAGTCGATCCGAAAACTAAAAAAGAAGTCTGTAAAGATGCTGTTGGTTGGCTCGATAGAGAATCAAGAGTCCGAGTTACAGGAAAACCTGAAACACATCGCTTACAGGATACTATCTCGGGTGAAATGATTGATGAAGAGTATGTCCCCATAGAATATTTCTATGCACGTTTGGATAATAAAGGCGAACTAGTTACGAATATGGGCAAAGGTTACATCGAGAAATACAATATCTCGGACAAACCGATGGAAACATTTTACGGTGAAAAAGGCAAACCTCAAGAGCCGCCCGTATCAGTTATTCCGCCGACTAAGGCGCCAACACCGCGAAAATCAGAAAAAGATTGTTCGGCCACAGCATCAAGTGCGCAGATGAAAGGACTTGAGGGCGTATGTCGTCTTATGGTTGAGGCGATAGAAAATCTTGGTGTAAATGATACGGCTAAATTATTAAACGAGGTCGTTGGTTTTTGTGCCACGAGTCCGCCGACAAAGTATCCGAACAAATTTCCAGAAGGAAATGTATACGACACATTTGTATATTCAAGATTGAAAAAGAAAAAAGTTCCGCCAATTAAAAATGAAGACAAGAAATACATCACGATGGCCGATGTGGCTAGCGTGGATGTATTGGCGCGTACTCTGTATGGCGAAATGGCCCAGTGTTATCGGTACGGTTTAGAATATCCAATGACTGTGGCAAAGATTATTAAGAACCGTGCGTCTGATGAGGGTAAGCCATATCGAGCCATCTTTATTCAAGGTCCTCACAATTCGAACAAAACGGATTTAATGAAAGTGGCAACGACACCAAGCCAGTTTTCAATGTGGCAAAAGACGGCAAATACTGCTGACGGAAAAGTGGGGTACAACGGTCCTCTTCATCATGGATTGTGTCCACCGCGTGAACTAGGTAAGCCGTTTTACAGAAATAAATCGGCTTCGAAGTTTGAAAATGATATTTGGGTGAACACGATGAGAATCGCGACAGAAGCGGTTTTGTTTCCAAAGCAATTTGAAAAACGAACCAAGAACGTAACTGATTTTCATTACACTTCGAATTTGTCTCAGTACAAGGGCACCGATAAATTGCCAAGTGGGGCCGCGTTCATCGAAAAAATGACACACGTTAAGCCTACTGTTGAGGGTCGTAAAGTAAATTACAACCGATGCCTTGAAGTTTGGAAAATGTAAGTAGTTGAAATTCCTATCCACAATCCCGACTGATGTCGCGGGGCGCGTGATCTACTAACCTTATAGTAGATGATCGTTTTCGTAGGTCACCTGTGGTCGAACGAAAACGTATTAAATTAGAAAAGCTACTTACAGAAGTCGAATTAGAAATGTATTTTATCTGGTTGGTTTCAAAAACTGCATTGTCGTATTGTTGGGCTGGGTAGTTTTGCGGCAACTGAAATTGGTCGCGATCAATATTTTGAATTGGGTCATGAACCTGAAGTTCTACGCTATCTTTGGAGTGCCAGTTGGCTAACTAACAAAAAATATTACCTTGATTGCGACTAAACAATGCCGCTTAAATATAATTTTTGTATCTACATAGACTGAATATGCAGAAACAACTCACGCACGGATTATTCGCCGATCTTTTTAAGTTCGTAGATAAAGCGATCGCTGGTCTGACAGATTTCTAGGTCTTTTTCAGAGCGCCCTAGTGTGCGGTACAAATACATTAAGCCATTTTTGCTTTCGATTGAAAGTTCGCCGACAGGAACCATATATTTATAGACCGGGCTGGCAATGAAATCTGATTTCTTAGGTTCACACGTATCCGGCGAACTTTCTCCAGTTTTGACACCGGACGGAGATGAAATTTGAACCCAATGGCCTGTTTTTTCCCATTGTTGAGTCACCGTATAAGAACAAACTCCCGCGTTAGCACCTAGACCACTAGAAATTACCGAAACCACATCGGGATTTTGAACTTTGCTAACGGCTAAGCCCAATTTAGTGCCGCTGGAATCACTATTTAAATTGGCGTTGATAAATTCCGCCATGGTTCCTAGGTCTCCACTGGCGCATGAAATGCGTACTAGCTGCCAAGAACCTTTAAAACTAGGTGGAATTTTATTTGTACTTTCAACGGTAGGTTCAACGAGTGATGAAGAACAGGCGGCAAATGCCAGCACTGTTAAAGTTGCAAAAATAAAACGAAACTGTGTCATGATCCTGCCTTTATTTAGATCTTATTTTAGAAGTGAAAACCAGGCGATATCAAGGATCAACATCTGTAAGAATTCAGATTTTTGTCTGCCTGCGGCGTTGTCGTTACATAAATGACGAAGTCCTGGTCTCTAAATAGAAACAGTCATAATCATTTTGTTTGACTCCGTTTTCTTGTGCTTTCATCGTTTTAAGAATGTGCGCCGAGCGATTAAAATTATCCAGAAGCTAAACTTAACCGAGCAAGAAAGTTTAGAGCTATTGTCAGGAATTCATCCCGAATTAAAAAACGCACTTAATAGAAAAATGGAAGTTCAGGAATTAGCCAACGATGAGTTTGGTTTAATTTCTAATTGGATTCATTTCGATGAAACTCGCAATAATACCACTGAGATCTCCATTCCCGAACAACCCTCGATTGATACGACTAACCCCGGTGAATGGTAAGAAAGTCGAAACACGAGTGTTTGAGAAAGTAACGAATCAAGCCGGATTTACAGACTGGAGAGTCTCAGCTTATGTGTGGCAGGTTTATTATACGCGAAGTAGTTGTTGTAGTTCTTTTTTCCCTAGTCACTGGAATCTTACCGCAAAATATAGCTCAATCTCACTCGGTAACTCAAGACGATTATAAGTTTCCGTTTCATGATCCTTGGATCGCATCGATTTGTTCGGCCGCGGTTATGTACAAGGGAGCAGCTCAAGAAAAAATTCAAATCGAGATGTTACCGGAACGTCGATCGATTAAATTGCTCGAGAATAGAACTATATTCATCGTGCAGATCTAGACGACGTTATGAAGTTTTAAACAAACTTTCAGGCGGCCGTTGTCACAGGGCGGGATTTAGACTAAAACTTGGTTATGAAAAAAACAAAAGTCAAAATCATGCTCTTGGGCTCGGGTGAATTGGGAAAAGAATTTGTTATCTCGGCACAGCGATACGGTCTTCATCTTGTGGCCGTGGATAGTTATGCCGACGCACCAGCCATGCACGTTGCTGATGAATTTGAAGTTGTTGATATGCTTAACGCCGGTGAACTTGATCGCATCGTCAGAAAACACCAACCTGATGTTATCGTCCCTGAAATTGAAGCCATCCGTACCGAAAAATTAAAAGAATTTGAATCTCGCGGCATCCAAGTTGTCCCGACTGCGAAAGCCACGCATCTGACAATGAACCGAGATGCGATTCGTGATGTCGCGGCCAGAGAATTGAAACTAAAAACGGCAAAATTTTTATACGCAGAATCGTATGAAGAGTTGTTTGCAGCTAGCAACAAGATCGGATTTCCGAATGTAGTGAAGCCTGTGATGTCATCATCAGGTAAAGGCCAATCGGTCGCAAAAAATAAAAAAGACATTTTAAAATCTTGGGATTACGCCGTCGCTGGAATGCGCGGAGATAAAAAGAAAGTAATCGTTGAAGAGTTTGTTAATTTCGAATCTGAAATCACATTGCTTACGATTAAACAAAAAAATGGACCTACATTGTTTGTAAATCCAATCGGTCATCGCCAAGAGCGCGGGGATTATCAAGAGTCTTGGATGCCCGCGCAAATCTCGCCAGCGCAATTGAAAAAAGCACAGAAGATGGCAAAAAAAATCACTGACTATCTAGGTGGCTCGGGTTTGTTTGGTGTTGAGTTTTTCCTGACTAGGAAAGATATATATTTCTCTGAACTGTCACCAAGACCTCATGACACGGGAATGGTTACATTAGCTTCGCAAAATCTATCCGAGTTTGATTTGCATCTGCGTGCTGTGCTTGGATTACCGATCACAGAAATTAGCTACCTGGGGCCAACAGCGTCGGCAGTGATTTTAGCAGATCGACCGTCAAATAAGTTTGAATTCACGGGTATTGAAAACGCATTGCAAATCAAGACTTCAGATATTCGTATCTTTGGTAAACCAACGACACGTAGATATCGCAGGATGGGTGTGGCACTTGCACGTGGTAAATCGACGGATGAGGCTCGCAAGAAGGCACGTCAGGCCGCCGATCGTGTGAAAATAAAATACCTTGAATAGATACGCGGGTTGAAGACTTAAATGAATGTTCGCGTTTGCAGTTTAAGAAGATAGATCCTTTTGACGGGAAACGGCCTTTTTTATTCACACTCTGTCCTTGATCTAACCAGTTTTCGTTTTTTGTGAAAATGAGTCAAATCAAAGTGCATTTGTTTTTTTCACAAGCGACTTTCTTGGTGCATGAGGGATCATCAGAAATGACTTGGATGCAGCTGATATCTGCGAATTTACCTTCCCATTTCTTTTTATATTTTGTGCTGATGGCGACTTGATCTCCGCCAGAAGAACAATTGCATCCATTGCTTGTCGTGATCGAACACTCAGTGTCTTTTTCACATTTCAAATAATCAGTAGGAACATCGGCTGCCAATAAATTTAAACTTACAAAAAATAGAATAATTGCGTAAGCGATTTTCATATAACTCCTTTGTCCGAAGCGATCGGAGTTATGATTGTGTCTACAAAAAAAACTACAAATCAATATTTAATGGTGATGATGACCCGCCTAGTTGGGGAGAGCAACCTATTTTTCGGTTTTTTTCCTCTGTGGCCTTGATAGAATATATCGATACGTCTCAAAGCAAGACAGGGGTTCCTGTCGTTTTTACATCATTTAGGACCTATCCTTGTGGAAATACGGGATAAACGGTAAAAAATGGCATGCAAGAAATCGATGAAATCCGCTCTGAGATTGACCAAATTCACAGTGAACTAGCTGGCCTATTTCAGCGCCGTCTGGTCCTCGCAAAGAAAATCTGGGATTTGAAAAAATCTAATCAAATGTCTTTTGTCGATTCCAGCCGTGAAACATCGATTGTTCATCGTTTTGATGATGCCATCGCCGACGCTGATGAGCGCATAGCGGTGCAGAGTTTTTTCAAATCGCTACTGTTAGAATCTCGAAAATATCTTGAGGCAAAATTAAAATGATCACATCTGATTTCGAATTACTATTACCTGTTGGTCAAAAAGAAATGGCAGAAGCTGCGATTCAGAATGGCGCCGATGCTATTTACGTAGGTTTTCCTGGATTCAATGCCCGCGGTCGCAGTTACGATTTCGAATTGGAAGAATTAAAACAAATTATTCAGATGTGCCATCTGAATGGCGTAAAAGTAAATCTAGCATTCAATATCGTTATTTTTGAAAATGAATTGCCTCTAGTCATCGAGTCGATAAGAAAAGTTCTTCCACTAAAGCCAGATGCACTGATAGTTCAAGATTTAGGCTTAGTCAGCCTCGTAAAAGAAATGTGCCCAGAGCAAATCATTCACGCCTCAACCCAGATGACGATCACGAATGATCTGGCAATTCAATTTTTGGAAAACCTAAACATTCGCCGTTTTGTATTGGGCCGCGAAAACTCGTTGCCCGAAATTAAATTAATCGCCGAACGCACGAAAAAAGAACTAGAAGTTTTCGTTCACGGTGCCCTATGCGTATCGTATTCAGGACAATGTTTTACATCTGAAACATTGGGCGGACGATCAGCCAATCGAGGCCAATGCGCGCAGAGCTGCCGATTTAGTTACGATCTGATCGTGGATGGTGAAACTAAAAACCTTGTTGATAAAACGTATCTTGTTTCACCGAAAGACTTATGCGGTATTG
Source organism: Bdellovibrio sp. 28-41-41 (assembly GCA_002256935.1). Taxonomy (GTDB): domain Bacteria; phylum Bdellovibrionota; class Bdellovibrionia; order Bdellovibrionales; family Bdellovibrionaceae; genus UBA2316. The sequence goes on along the minus strand of NCGL01000003.1, from coordinate 84,692 downwards.
CGGAAATTCCAGAGCTAATGAAAATAGGCGTGAAGAGTTTTAAAGTTGAAGGTCGACTAAAAACTCCTGATTATGTAGCTCAAGTAGCTAAGTCATTTAGGTCAGCGATTGATAAAACTGTTCAAAACAATTCTTTATCAGACGAACAGGTTTTAAAAGAAAAAAATAAAATGGGTGTCGAATATTCGCGCGGATTTTTTCCTGGTTGGCTGCATGGTGTGAACCATCAAGATTTAGTAGACGGGCGCTTTGGATCACATCGTGGTGTTGAAATTGGCCGCGTGGTAATGATTCAGAAGAACTCAATGACGATCGAACTAAACAAAAATAAAATGGACATCGAAAACGGTGACGGTTTGTTGTGGTTTGAAAACTACCAGAAAAACGGCGCTAATATCTATTCGATCAGTCAGGCGAAGAACGCCATCACGATTGAGTTTTCAAATTCGACAATCATAAAACGTGAAGCCATGGGTTCGACGGTTTATTTAAACCATGACCGAAGCCAAAAGAAAGAGATCGAGAAATCATTAACGGATAAGAATACGTTTAAAAAAATTCCAGTATCGGTGAGTCTGGAATTGGTTGAAGGAAAACCATTATCTGTAACGGTACAAGATGATCGCTTTCAACTTAAACTTGAATCAGACACCCTGCTGTCAAAAGCCCAAAACAAACCATTGATGGACGATATGCTATTTGATGAATTCTCGTCGTTAGCAAGCACAGTGTTTAAATTAGAGCGCGCTTCATTTAAAACAAATCTAGATTCAGGTGCAGCGCTTTTCTTGAATCACAAAGAAATAAAAAATCTAAGACAGAAGCTATTCGCCGAGTTAACTCGCCTGCGCGCAGAAAACAAAATTGAATCGGCGAAAGAAGTAGTCGTTTCCGATTATTCACCGGCCGATTTGGTTACGGAAACGGTACGGGAACGCCAAACGCCGAACGCCAAACCCCAAACGGCGACGGTTGCTCCAGTTGCACTCAACGTCCTACTAAGGAACAAAGATCAAGTCCGCGATTTAATCACCGCCGTGACAGAAGGTACATTGCAGTCAGAGAAAATCAAATCAGTCTGTCTTGATTTTGAATTCGGCCGTGATTACAAAGATTCCGTGGTGGAAATCAGATCCTTAGGAATCAAAGTCGGTATCGCCACAACTCGCATTTTGAAACCACAAGAGTATATTAATCTAAAAGTAATCCATTCAATGAATCCTGATTTCATCTTGGTTAGAAATTTGGGTGCTCTATATTACTACAAAAACGTTCAGAAATTTGCGGGCGAACTGAAAGGTGATTTCAGCTTAAACGTAACGAATCACAAAACGTTCCAATACCTAGTAGATAATGGACTAGATTCCGTCTGTTTGTCTTATGATTTAAATCAGGATCAAATCGTTAGCTTATTAAAAAGTGTGGATGCGAGCAAAGCCGAAGTTACGATCCATCAGTCGATGCCAAGCTTCCATATGGAACATTGCGTGTTCGCAGCCTTCCTGAGTAAAGGCAAAAGCTACAAGGACTGTGGTAAGCCGTGCGAGAAGCATAAGGTGCAGTTAAAGGATCAGTTTGGTCATTATCATTGGATCAAGCCTGATCACGAATGCCGAAACACGATGTATAATTCGAGCGCGCAAACGGCATTACCGTATTTAACAGACTGGAAAAATTTGGGCCTGGGCGAGATTCGCTATGAAGCGCTTCATGAATCCGGTGATGAATTGATTCATAAAATTAAAAACTATGTTGATGTTTTGGATGGAAATAAATCTATAAATGAGGCACTCGCAGATTTGCAAACAAAAGAGTTGTATGGATTGTCTCCGCGCCAGTTAAACAAATCAGTTGAATATCAAGCACGTAAGAAAGATCACAGTTTTCTATAGATACCTAGACTAGGCCAATGTCGACTAAAGGTTCTTAATAATGTGGCGATAGGCTAGTCATGCTCACAAAAAACGCACTCATTATCGAAGTTGAAAATGGCGCAACCTTTCCAGAATACTTCTTGGATATGTTCCAGTTCAAAGAAGTAAATAAGATGTACCTTCGGGATGTCACATCTGGGTTTAAAACCGACAAATACGATTTTGTACTGTATTCGTGTGATTGTGTGAACGAGCGGCAATTGCGGTGGATTTTGCCATTTGCGAATAAGAATCCAAAATCTCAGTTTATTATTTTAACAGAACAAATTTCAATTCACGCCTACAAACAAGTTACGGAAATGGGAAACGTCATTACGTTGCAAGTTCCGCTGGGTGATCAGGTTATTCGCGGTATGATTAATCAATTAGTACAGGATAGGTCGTTGATTGCCACTCAACGATTCCCAAGATTTATTACAGACGAGCCAGTCAGAATGGTCGTGATGGAAACAGGATTACTGATTCCAAGTCGAATGAAAAACTATTCAGCCAGTGGTGCTTTTATTGAATATAAAGGAATGCATTTGCGAGTAGGACACACATTGAAAGTAAATTTGCCAAAACAAGAGCATCCACCGACAAAAAAATCCCTGCAGCTGGACGGAAAAGTCGTCTGGGTTCGCAGTGGCGAAGCTCACTCGGGGGCTAGCACCGGTATTGGTGTTCAGTTCACCAGCCTAGACGCTGCATGAAATTCACTTACCACCCCTTAGCTGCCATCGAAGATTTTTGGGATAACAGAAATCCCCCGGCTGCTGAATCTGAATTCACAGAATTTGAGACCAAACATAAAATCTCTGTTCCGATGCTACTGAAAAAACTATTTATAATTTCTAACGGTGGTTTTAGTGAGCATGGAAGTATTCAATCCAACGGATTATTTCTATCGATGTTTCCTGAATGGATTCCACCCATCAGTAAATGGGAGCCGTTTAGTGAATATGTGGATAGTTTTAGTCTGGATGATGACGAATCACTGAGTTTTAAAAGAGACTATCCAGATGCCTTTATCTGCTATCGTCATGGCTTTGATGTGTTTTCACTTTTTTGGAATAGCCCTGATCCTTCAAAGTCAGAAATTGGGCTGCTAGATATGAATGCGCCGGTTGGCGCAGCTGATAGATTTGTTAAGCTCACTGTTGGTAGCGATCCTACCCAAGTTTTTTTCTCGGCCGTTGAAGAACGAGAGAAAAAATAGCCACATCGTCCAGCGTCGGACGCATATTTCCATTTTAGACGCGCAGTCGTGGACCCTCAACTAAAAAATATGCCACAAGAATTTCAATTGCGAAATAAATCTAATAAACAATATCCAGCGTATAAAGTTACGGCAGTTCCTGATAAAATAATTCGATCATTCATAATTTTGTTTTTACAGGGCTTATAGCGTAAAAATGATTATTGTAAAAATAGATTGAATTTATTATATTATCGAATTAACTAATAGTGTGAGGCCAGTATGAGTTTATCGTCGATCCAATTAGATGCGTTTTGGGCATTATCAAAGTCAGGAAATTTTTCAAAAGCCGCGGAATCTATCCATATTACTCAGTCCGCACTGTCACAAAGGATTATCAATTTAGAGGAAGCCGTGGGGACTACGCTTGTCATTCGGGATTCAAATGGAATTATATTAACAGAAACTGGGCAAGAATTACTTAGATACATTCAAAAGAAGCAGGCTCTGGAAGAAGAATTTCAAACTCGCGCCGGAATGGGTGTTCAAGAGTCGTCTGCAAAATTATCGGGACGAATTCGAATCGCATCACTATCGAGTTTGATGCATTCGGTGCTATTTCCGGCCCTAGACGAAATCATAACGGGACAAGGAGATGTACTGGTTGATGCCTCAATTAGCGAAATGCGTGATCTAGAAAATCGACTACGCCAAGGACAAACTGATTTCGTGGTGACCAGTGCCGAGTGGAAAAAAGAAGATCTTAAAGGTTACAAGCTGGGCGAAGAAGAAAATGTGCTGGTTCGCTCAAAATTGAATAAAGAGCGCGAGAATATATTTCTGGATCATGATCCGCAAGATTCTACGACAGAAGACTTCATGCGACTGAATGGCCAGAAATCAAGATCGTTCAAGCGATGTTATGTTGATGATATTTACGGAATTCTAGAAGGTGTATCTCTAGGTTGGGGCAGCGCTATTGTTCCCAAGCATTTAATAGAATCCAATTCTAAATATCAAGACACCATAAAAATTGCTAAGGGCTATACGTCGTTAAAGACACCGATTTGGTTATATCAGTACGAGCAGCCATACTACACGCGTTTGGAGCAAATGGTGGTTGATTGCCTAACTAAAAATGTGCGTAAGGTTTTGGGGTAGACGTAATATGGTAAACTCTGCGGTTGGTGTTGAACACTTTAATAATACAGAGCCCGTTTTGCTAAGCGAAGTGATTCACGATGTTCTTGGTGTAAATTACGAAGGGTTTAAAGAGCTGATTTGGCTTGGTGCTATCTACGTCAACAACTATCGACAAACTAAAGATAAATGGATTCTGGAACCAAACAGTGTATTTCGTGTCCACACGAAACCAAGACGCTACCCATGCGATTATGATTGGAAATCGTTAGTTGTTTTTCAGAATGAGTCGTTTCTTGTTTTAAATAAACCCTCCGGTATTCCTAGTCATCCCTCGGTGGACAATGCAATAGAAGATGCACTGACACAAACCAGCTTAGCGTTGAAGGTCCCGCTACTTGTAACTCATCGCTTGGATACGCTGACATCGGGATTGATCGTCTATGGAAAACAGAAGTCATTTGTGAAAAATTTTAATATTCAAATGCTCGAGCGACACGTTCAGAAAAAATACAGTGCTCTTGTTGAAACTGCGGATACGCTTCCTAAAAGTTTGACACATTACATGGACCCAGCACCTGGAACGCCCAAAAAACTATCGGCTGGTTACAATGAGGGCTGGGAGATTTGTAAATTAGAAATCCTGGAACAAAAAGAAATGTCGCCAGGGACGAAGTGGGTGAAGATCAATCTGATTACGGGTCGAACTCATCAGATCCGTGCCCAGATGGCTTTTCTAAATGCACCCATAGTCGGTGATAGACTCTATGGTGCTAAAAATGCCTACCGCGCAAACGCCATCGCGCTTAAATCCCATCAGATCGAGTTTTCATTTGACGGTAAGTCGATGAAGTTTCAACTCCCCGAAGACGTTATTCAATAAAACCCTTTGAGTCTTTCATCGGGGATTTTCCAAATATAAACCAAATGATAATTTGTCGCTGGGATTAAATATTGATTACTTATCTCATAAGAAATCGGCCGGTGGCATTGCCGGGTATTTAAGATACCAGCTAGATCCCAAAATGGCCGTATTGCCAAGAATAGAAATCGTTGAAGACAATGATAACTTATATTAGGAATTTTAGGCATAACAGTCAGCTTTTAACGATCCTCATGTTGGCAAGTGACTTAGTCAACATTAAGATTTCTTGACCTCACAAAATATTGAATAGATTCAATATTTTTGGTTTTCTGGATTTTAGTAAATGATTGGGAACGCCGATAATATGTAAGAAGATGATATTTTTTATATCCAAAATATCAAGACTGATGAGCGCTTTGCTGATAACCCACTAGTTACCGGCGTGGATGGTGTGGAATTTTATGTTAAAACGATCACGTTCAAGTTACTCAAAGCCAATAACGGAAAGGATTCAAAAATGAAACGTCAAAAGAGCATTCTTATATTAGATGATGAAAACGATATAGGTGAAATTATGTTAGATATACTTTCGCCGGTTTATCAAGAGGTGATCTATTGTTCATCGCCAGTAAGAGCAAAAGAAATAATATCAGAACGCTCGTTTTCGATGATTCTTACTGACGTACAAATGCCAGAGTTGCCGGGGCCCGATTTTGTAAAGTATGTAAGATCCCTTGGTAAAATTGATCCTATTATATTTGTCACTGGCAACGCCTCTGCACCGGTTTTGCTATCTGCGCTGAGACTTGGCGCCTGCGATGTTATTGAAAAACCATTTAGTCCGCAAGATCTTTTGCAAACAATTGAGCGAGCGTTTGAACTAGAAAAACGTCGCTATCAGCTTTATGAAACCATTTTTACGAAATCAGACGCCGAACAATCGATCGGTGGGCAAAAACGTATGATTGGTCTGTTGCAAGTTATAAATGGAAAAAAATAGTTTTTGAAAGAAGGAAGTAATCGCAAATACGGAAACGACAAATACTCCTCAGGCTCCTGCCTATTTTAAGGGGATTATGAATCTTAGGGAACATGTGATTTCAGGTATTGATTTGTGTTCAAAGCTTAAGATTTCCCATCAGAATGTTAGGGCGTGGCTCGCGAGAAAGACTATTTAACACTGTTACTTGATTTGGAAAAAGCGCTAAACACCCAAGATATGAAATTGTTACGTCAGCAGAATAAGGTAGCTGGATAGGTGATAACTATATGATTTCTGAACGAGTAAACATTAAACCAACTGAAATAGTTTCGACTTTGAAACCAGTTCTCGTTAGTGCGGAACTGGATTCAAGTATTTGTGTATGCCTGTTTACTGAGGACGGACGCGGTGGTGGCGTTCTACATTATTCTAAGAATGGTGAGCCTTTAATTCATAAATTGATAGGTGATTTGTGCAAACATTTAGGGGTACTATCAAAACAACTTAAGGCCAAGATTGTTGGTGGATCGAATACGCTTGATACCGGTGCCGGCCGAGCCAATGTAGAAACTGCAAAGAAAATTTTAGGACGTCTGCAAATACCGATTGTCACCGAAGACACAGGTGGTAGTTCCGATCGTGAAATTATTTTCAATGTTCTAACCGGGCGATTGCAGGTTGCCTACTTAAGCAACAATCCAAGGCCCGGCGTGGTTACGCTCGATGTAAGTATGAAATCGGAGCGAAAATAATTTATTTGTGGAGTTTAAAAAGTGTGGCGACGTTAGAACTTTTTGAAAATGCTCTAAGGTTAGGTGCTATCGATTTTCTTGCGAAACCGTTTTTACCTCATGAGCTTTCTAATGTAATCGTTAGGACTATGGAGATCGGCCAGCGAAGATTAGAGTTGATGAAGGCATTCAAAAGCTCCCCTTGATAAATCACTGGCTTTTCATATCGTTCATGCTAGTATGAACGATATGAAAACTAAAAGACAAACCGAGAAGTCTATTAAAAACTTGCAAAAGCTGTCTCTTTCCATTGGTGATTTCATTAGATATTGGGGCTTTAGGCGAATTCACGGTGCTATTTGGGCGCAACTTTATCTATCTAAGATGCCTCTCAGTTGCACCGAATTGACCTCGCGCTTAGGTCTGTCCAAAGCTCTCATAAGCCCCGCCTTGGATGAACTGTGCCAATATAAGTTAATATTCGAAGCTCCGGCGCCAAATGAAAAGACTAAAGTGTATCAAGCGTCCGAAAATATAAATGAAGTGATTCTGGCCGTACTAAAAACTCGAGAAGCCAAAATTCTTAAACAGGTAACCAATGATTTTTCGGTATTAAGTGAATCCGAAAATGAATCAGATGCCATTGATGATTCGAGATTGAAGTCGTTAGGTGAAATGATTTTAGCGGCTAATTTAATGCTCGAGATTATTTCGTCTCAAAAAGATATTCTAAATTTGCCATTTGAACTAGAAAAGTGAATAGGAGTAACGATTCAGACAAGCGACGAGCTAAAACATCTAAAACTCGAGCCAGTTTTGAAAGTCCCAAAATGCTAATATGTGATGTTCGCAAAGGCTGTAAAACTTATATCTACTGGGAAAAGAGATTTAGACAGGAGAAGTCCTCGGTGAGTCAAAGATGTGCAAGGTGTGCTGCATTTCGGTTTTCATAACGACTTTACGAGCTGAATCTTAATCTACGATTAGACGACCGTTCACTTGAACTTGAGAGAAACTGATTTTTGAAGCATTAGCGTATGCAGTATGGACTATTTTTGCAATCGTCGGCCGCTTTGTTTCTAGGAAGAAATGGTCTGACTTTAGCAAACATTGAATAACCGAAATCTAGCCCTTTGCGTACAAAGGGATTCTTCGCAATCTTGGCCGCCCGATTGTATTTTGGCAGGACATTCCATATTTCTATGAACGCATCCACGCGGGTCGCAAGCCCACCATCTGTACGACGGACGTGCATAATTTTATGAACCTGTATTGGGTCTACCCCTTCTTTAGCGGCGTCAAAGTCCTTGGCGCATATATCTAAGAAGGAGATCAATTCAGCGCCTTTCTGGCGTTTATAGTGATCCATCTCTTTACTACATAAGACACAAAGCCCATCATAATAAACTTTTAATTTTTGTTCTGTTTCCATATTGTTCATGCTAGTATGAACAATATGGAAAGTAAAGACAAAACTTCAAAAGTGTTAAAACCAGCCTCTCAAAGACAAAGGTGTATCATTTTAGGTCGGCCTTTAATGGCGTGGAGTTAGATATGGATCTTGTTTTAATTACTCATGCGTTTTCGTGTTGGTTTATGGCGGGGGCTATATGGTTAGTGCAGGTTTTGGTTTACCCCAATTTTAGATTAGTGAGTCAAACCGAGTTTCAAACTTTTCATAAATTTCATATGGAGCGAATTACATGGGTTGTAGCTCCGTTAATGGGTTTAGAACTGATTTCGGGTATTTGGTTAGCCATTCACTATCAGTCGTCTTTATTTATTGGAAACTTTGTTTCGGTATTAGCATTGTGGGGATTAACGGGGCTAGTTAATGTGCCTTCACATGAAACCCTACGCTTTGAAGTCGAGACAACTAAAACTAAATTGATTCGTAATAACTGGCCACGCACAATTCTATGGACGATGCGGTCAATTTTTTTGGTTTGGATTATTCGTCTGAGCATCGAAGGAGTACTGAAATGAAATCATCAACATTTAGCAGATCTTTGGAATTAGCAAAATTGGTAGCGAAGGTAGGGCTTACAGAATTGCGCTCTGGAAATGTGAAATCTAGATTTGATCAGGCCGTCCTGATAGCTAATAGTTTATCAGGATTAAAAGGCGCTGCTATGAAAGCGGGTCAGCTGTTAAGTCTGGATTTAGATAACTATTTTCCGCCCGAGGCGATCGAGATATTAAGTCAATTGCAAAACGCCGCGGTCTCACACCCGTTCGCCGAGATCGATGCCGTATTGACCAAAGAACTCTCGCCTCAGCAGAAAGCAAAGCTTAAAAATATGTCGCTGGGGCCGATCGGTGTGGCCAGCATTGCTCAGGTACATAAAGCAAAATATGATAATCAAGACGTTGTCCTAAAAGTGCAATACCCTGGGGTGGCCGATTCCATCGATTCTGATCTAAAAATTTTAAAGACGGTGGCCGTTTCATTTTGTCAACTAACGGGTAGAAAAATGAATTTGGACCCTTTGTTTCAAGAGTTTCGTACGATTCTAAATCAAGAAGTCGATTATATCGCCGAAGCGGGCTTTCAGCGTCTGTATAAAGAACATATTGAAAAATTAAACGCTACAGGACCTTATCGCTATCGGGTGCCCAAAATTATTGATGAAATGTCCACGCAACATGTTTTAACCATGGGTCTTGAATCGGGCAGCAGTCTTCGAACATGGGTTTCGACTAAGCCAAACGCGGACCAGCGACAAGAGCTTGCGTGTGCTGTTTTAGATTTATATTTTCACGAATTTTTTCAATGGGGACTTGTGCAAACAGATCCAAATTGGGGGAATTTTTTAGTCGATACTAAAGATTCTCAATTAACGTTAGTGCTGCTAGATTTTGGTGCGACACGACGGTATGAACCGGAATTTATAAAAAATTATATTCTGCTTTTGAATCTTGCAGCCGAAAAGAAATCGGCGGCATTGAAGGAACATGCCATCGAGTTTGGATTGATAGATCGCAGAGAATCACCAGCCGCCTTTAAGGCTTTAGAAGTGATGTTGTCGACGGCTATCAAACCGTTTTTCACAAAAATTTCGGGTGCGACGAGTTTTGATTTTTCGGACAAGAATCATGCGGTGGACTCACAAAATGCGGCCAAATCATTGTCCGATGAGCTGGTTTACAGCGCCCCACCGTACAAATTGATGTTTCTTCATCGCAAACTAGCCGGTGTGTATTCCATTTTGAAATCGTTGGAAGTTAAATTGGATATATCATCCTACTGGCAAAAAATGACTGATCTCTCCGAGGGAAATTTATAACGATGGGGTACTCAAGAACATTAAGGGAAAATATCAATTTGTTAACGAACGATGACATCGATCGCTTAGTGAGTAGGGGCTGGGAAGATAGAACAACATTTGAAGCCATCAACGGGCAGTTTTAATTTTCAGAAAACGAATTCGTGCGCTTTATGAGGACAGAATTGTAGGCCTCGGATTTTGCGCGCTGGTGAAAGCACGTTCATCATCAAGGAAAACTAAAGCACGGAACTAGAATGTCGAATTCGCCAGTGTACGACCTTACTACTATCGGTGCCGGTCTAACGGGCCTGAATCTGGTGCAGAATTTACTTAAAACAAGTCCGTCCGGAAAAGTCCTGATGCTTGAAAAATCAAAAAGTTGCGGTGGCGTATGGCGACACGGCGAATAGATGATTTAAAGTTTGATCACGATGCTCAGTTTATCAAGCGAGCCCGCGAATCAGAGTCGTGAATTCAAGTGAGGACGCACTAAGGGGTGGCCAGAGAGTTTCCGTCGGATACTATGGATGCGGTTTGTGGTAAAACGGGAATTATTCAGTTAGCCAAGGTTTTGGCCCGCGGCCTAGATATAGCATACAACTGCCGCGCATCGACGTTGAAGCAGCGGGATTGTTTTTGGGAAATTTCAAGTGACGAAGGGCTAGTATTAAAAACTAAAACGATCGTGATTACAAGTCCGCTGCCGCAGTCGTTAGAAATATTGCAGAAATCAAATTATAGCTATGATCCTAAACTGGCAGACATCGAATATTCGCCGGCTGTGAATGTATTAATTGAAGACGAAACTGATTTTGATTCCGATTTAACCTACAGTGAAGATTTGGGTCCAGATTTGTTTTCAATATGTGCTCAGCATAAATTGGGAAATACGGAAAGGTCGGCATGGATCGTTGTGATGAGTGCGGCCTGGAGCCAGACAAATTTCGACCGGCCAGATGAGCAGGTTTTAGAATCAGCCGTAAGTAGTCAACCGCTTACATCATATTCTGCGAGCCAAAGTTAGACATCTCAAAATAATACAGGACCTTTTGCACAAAGCTTTCCATATTTGTTCATTAATTTAGTCCTATGTTGAAAGCATGAAAACGAGCTCCTTAGCCACCCTACTCATAGTTACTACCTTGGTGGTTTCAACGTATGCGCAAACGTTTACGTTGAAGTCGTTTCTGGTAAAAACCTTAGAGAAATCTCGTGTTATCGAGGTTGAAAATGCTAACCTTAAAAAACTTGATGATACCGTGGACGGGCAGCGATCTGGCTTTCTTCCAGATGTGAACGCAACCGTTCAGTACACAACGGTTGGTAATCAGCAAAGTCAGACTCCTATTTATAATCAGACTATCAATGGTACTTCGACTAAAATTAATCTCAGTCAAAATTTGTTTAATGGTCTGAAAGATTTAAACAACCTTGAGGCTGCCAATCATAGCCGTGATGCTCAAGTCTATAAACTGCAAGAGACGCGTAAAAGTGAAACTGAATCGGCTTTGAGTTTATTTTTCAAATTACTACAGTATCAAAAAGATATCGAGAATCAAAAACAAGAAATTCTTCTATACGAGAAAAATCTTACAGATTTAAAAACGCGCGTGCAAAGCGGCAGTGCTAGGCAAAACGAAGTTATTAATCTTGAGGCCACCATTGCTAATTCCCGTATTGACCTAGCCACATCGGAAAATAGTTTGAAGTTAGCCCAAGCCCAAGCCGCCGCTGTTTTAAGAGACGAAGATTCTAATGCGGTCTCTGTGTCGCTAAAGAAGTTCTCATTCTCATTCGAGCAAACAAAATCTTTAGTTGCTAAAATGGATACTAATACTAGAGCCGAATTGAAATCGCTTTCTGCCACTGTACAATCCAAAGAGAATAACATAAGAGTTCAAAAAGGATCGTACTCACCGTCACTTGATTTGTCTGGCAGTTACCTTGTAAACAGTAGTGATACTAACACTAATCAAAATACCTACACCGCCGGTGTTGTTCTAACCATTCCGTTTCCTGTCAGCGTGAAAAAGTCGTCCGAATTATCAAAAGCCCGTGCCGAGAAAGCCATTGCAGAAATCGAACTGGAAAAGAAAAAAGATGATTTACAAAAAGAGCGCGCTCAATTGATTCAGAATCTTCAAAACAATGTTAAGCAAATCGAGCTTTTAAAAAATGCGAAAGCCTTGAATAAATCTAATGTCGATTCATTGGGCCGTGATCATCGCAGTGGCCTGGCTAGTTACAGCGATGTATTGAACGCATCCATTACCTATCAAAAAACGTTACAGAAATATGACCGTGCCGTATTGGATTTTGAATTGAACTGTTATCACGCACTGCTGTGGTCATCCGATGTGGAATCCATCATTTCTGGAATAGAGGACTAATATGAAAAAGAAAACATATATCTTAATCGCCATCATCTCTGTCGCGACTGTTCTAGGTCTGGTATTTAAAACCGGGAGTGGCGCAAAACGAACTGTAGAAATCAAACGCGGCGATTTGGTCGAAGCTGTTTACGCCATCGGATCTGTAAAAGCTGAACGTGTGTTCAATCTAAAAATGGGTGTCACATCCAAAATGATCGAACGCTATGTGCGTCCAGGTGATCAAGTGAAAAAAGGCGACAAGTTAGTCGATCTTGAAGGATTGAAAACCATCTATGCACCCTTTGACGGCATGATTACAACAGTTGCATTTGAAAAGGGCGAGCTCGTGTTTGCTCAAGCTGTAATCGTAACGGTTGTAGATACCTCGTCGTACTATATTGAAATCAGCGTGGATGAAAGAAATATCCCTTTGATCAAGGCAGGACAAATCGTTGATATTAGTTTCGAAGGCGTCAGAGATCAAAAGATCTCAGGTAAAGTTCGCTCGGTGTATTCTAACGACGGCGAATTTTTAGTGGCGATCGATGCAGACCTATCAAAAATATCTTTGCTTCAAGGCATGACCTGTGATGTGGCCGTTAGGTTAGAAGAACACAGAAATCAAATCCTGATTCCATTAGGTGCTTTAGATAAAGACGGTCGTGTAAAAGTGATGCGCGACGGTAGAACTAAATCCGTGGCTTTGAAGGTCGGAGCCAAGAATTCACAGTATTTGATCCTTAAAGAAGGCGACGTGTTTGAACATGACGAGGTCGTTATCGAAGATAACGGTAAACGTGGCCCGGCTAATGCGGCGGACCCAGCAGAAGGACCTCGCCCATGATGATTTTTCTTGCCCTAAAACATATTTTATCTAGAAAGAAACAGAGTCTGGTCACGCTACTTGGGATCTTTATCGGAACAGTAGCGTATATTATTATCTCAGCATTCTTTCAAGCCTCGCAAAACTCGATGATTGCATCGATGGTTTCGGGCGATCCTCACATTCGTATACAAGCCCGCGAGCGCGAAATCGATGCAAAAGAAATCAAAGATGTTTTGTTTCCCGATTTTGATGTGGCGATTTGGAAACGCACGCCATCGGGCATTCGAGCCTCGGCTGCCATTGAAAACTCGCGTGGCTGGATGGACTTTTTAAGTACAAATTCAAACGTGGTGGCCGCGTCACGCGTGTATTCAACAACGGCACTAGTGAACTACAATAAAACAACCTATTCCGTTAGTGTCACAGGTGTTGATCCGCAAGAGCAAATCAAGGTCACCAATATTGAAGAAAATATGATCGCAGGTAGCATGCTTGATCTGAGTAAAGGTACCGCTCGCATTGTTATCGGACAAGAGCTGGCTAATATGCTAGCGAAACAGGTGGGTGACAATATTGTTCTGACCTCTACGAAAGGATCGCAAGTTCCATTTAAGATTGTCGGAACGTTTTCGACTGGAAATAAATTCGGAGACCGAGGTTCTGCGTACATGCAATTATCTGACGCACAGAAACTGGGCGGTGCTAGTGGAAAAATCTCACAAGTATTTGTAAAAGTAGTCGACTTCCGTCAGGCCGCAGATATCGCCTCGAGCTGGCAAATAATGTCAGAAGACCGCGTACGCAGCTGGGATCAGATTAACGAAAATTTATTGTCTATGTTTAAAACTCAAGATGTAACTAGATATACAATCACCGGGATTATCATGCTGGTAGCTGGTTTCAGTATTTACAATATTCTAGGGATTGTGGTGACTCAGAAAAGAAAAGATATCGCGATATTAAGATCCATGGGCTATGAAGCCAGCGACATCACCACATTATTTTTATATCAGGGATTAATATTAGGACTCGTCGGCGGTATTTTAGGTTGCCTGATTGGTTATGTCATTTCCATCAGCATCGGTGAGGTCTCGATGGGTGGACCACGCAGCACAGTTTTTAGATTAGATTTTAGCTGGAACATATACCTGGTCGGAATTTTAATTTCCAATGTCGTGGCACTACTGGCGAGTTACTTTCCAGCACGTTCGGCATCGAAATTATCTCCAATTGAAATTATTAGGGGGGCTGATTGAGTGCTTTAAAAGTTGTTAACTTAGATAAAGAATTAGGCGTGCAGAAGTCATTGATCCTAAAAGAATTAAACTTCGAGGTCGCCGAGGGCGAGTTTGTTTCCTTAACGGGAAAATCGGGCTCGGGAAAAAGTACGCTGTTGTACGTATTATCGACATTAGATTGGCCAACGCGTGGTCAAGTTTTATACGGCGACAAAGATGTGCAAAGCTTGTCGTCAAAAGATCTGCATAAACTTAGAAACCAGAAAATCGGTTTCGTATTCCAGTTTCACTATTTGTTGCCTGAATTGTCAGCTTTGGAAAATGTCTTGATGCCCGCGCGTAAAGCGGGGATGCTAGAAGAAAGACGACCATTTGCAATTCGGCTTTTAGAAATGGTGGGGCTTGGCGATCGAATGGATTATTTACCAAAAGAACTATCGGGTGGTCAGTCGCAAAGGGTATCCATCGCGCGTTCATTGATAATGAATCCAAAATTCCTATTCGCCGATGAACCAACGGGGTCGCTGGATTCCGCGAATTCAAAACTCGTACTGGATATTTTTAAGGAAGTGAATAAAGAGTACAATACAACTATTGTAATGGTGACTCACGACGCTGATCTAGCTCAAGCTACAGACCGACAGATTCATTTGGTCGATGGCAGATTGGAAGTGCCGACAGTGATTGTGTGAATGCCTACTCAATAAATAATATTGAGGGAAGCAGGGTTCCTAGAGTTTAGTAAAACTAAAAGCATACTGATCGCCACTAAAGTTCCCAGTGCGGCAAAGACAAACGTCCACTGCGATCCGAAGTGATCCCAAATAAATCCTGCGAATAAACTAGCTGCGATCGTGCACAGACCAGAAACGGTACCAAGAATACCAATGCCGGTGGCTTTGTAATTTTTAGGAACAAGATCCACAGCTAGGGCTTTGCCAACGCCGTCGGTGGCACCCATGTAAATTCCATACACGGCAAACAGTATCCAGAAATGCCATGTCTGTGTGGCGAATCCAAAACCTAGATATACAAAAAGGAAAACCAACAGGCCGCCGATTAAAATTTTAAGGCGATCTATTCGATCGGATAAAATACCCAGATAAGGACTCGATAGCGCATAGATCAAATTGTAAACGCAATAGAGCAGTATTACTGATTGAGTAGAAAAGCCTACGTCTTTCGCTTTCATCAATAAAAACACGTCACTGGAATTTGCTAACGAAAATACGCCCCACGCCACAACATAGCGTTTAAACTTTGTGCCACACAGATTCCAAGTTTTGAATGGATTTTCAAATTTCTTTTGAGTCGGGATCGCGACTTTTTTTTCTTTGATTGTCAGAACAATGGCCACAGAAAGTAAACCCGGCACAATCGCCCAATAATACAACGACTGCAAGTCCGCAGAATTTAACGACAGTAAAAAAATGGCAAGCAAAGGACCAATAGCCGCACCAGTGGTATCCATCGCTCGATGCAGACCAAACGCGCGCCCTAAATGAGCCGACGATACTGAATCGGCAATCAAAGCATCTCGAGGAGCCGACCGAATCCCTTTACCCGTGCGATCTAAAGCGCGCGCACCCAGAACGTGAACCCAAGACTGCGACATTCCAATGAATGGTTTTGAAACGGCAGCCAAAAAGTATCCGACAACCACAAAGGGCTTACGCCTTGAAATCGAGTCAGACCAACTGCCTGAATACGTTTTCAAAAGACTGGCGATGGCTTCAGCAACGCCTTCGATCAAACCCAGCGAAGTCATTGATGCACCTAGGATTGTCGTTAAAAATATAGGTGTAATGGGATACAACATCTCGCTGGCGATATCAGCAAGCAGGGAAACAAAACCTAGCTTTACAACGGTGGGATTTAGGGTTTCTTCATTTTCCATATTTGGATCGGCCTCGTTGGGATTTGTAAATCCCGGTGTGTCCTGAAACAAAGTAACTCGCAAAACACGCAACTACGGCATAAGGCATGATGCTCGTACCAAATATTTCTATCGCCATAATACTGCAGGCGATCGGTGTATTAGAGGCGCCTGCGAATACGGCGGCAAACCCAACGCGTGATAAAATTTCAATCGATGCGGGAAGTATCACAGATAAAGCACTACCCAATGTTGTTCCGATAAAAACTAGCGGAACAAACTCGCCACCTTTAAATCCAGATCCAACGGTTAGGGCCGTGAACGCAGTTTTTAAAATAGGATCAAAGAACGACGCAGCTGAAGACAGCGATTCTTGAATAACAGGAATCCCTAGCCCTACAAATCGATAACTGTGCTCGATATAAAAAAGTAGAACTAAAATTATGCCGCCAATAAAAGGATACAGTGGAGGACGTTTCACAAACGACGAAAACGCGTTCTCGATGATGTGAGTAAGGGCGACAAAAACTCGAGCCGCCAATCCAAAAATAAATCCAGCAACCAGGCTCCAAAGAATCGCACTGAAATCCCAATGGGCACCCGTGTACATTTGAAAATGCGAATGCGGAGCGTGCAATAGGATAGCCGTTTGGTAGGCGGTCAGCGAGGCGATTGTACATTCCAGAATCGCGGTCAGTCGTATGCGTCCGATGCTGATGACTTCCATCCCAAAAATAACTCCAGCCCACGGCGTGCCGATCGCAGCTCCGAAACCGGCACCAGCGCCAGCTTGCAACAAAATTTTTCGTTCACTAGCGCTGATGGCAAACAGTCGACCTAATTGATCGGACAACGAGGCCGCCATTTGAACCGCAGTACCTTCGCGACCAGCCGAGCCACCAAACAGATGAGTCAACAAAGTACCAAACAAAACGAGCGGCGCCATTCGCGCAGGAACAATTTTTTTAGGATCATGAATTTCATCAATGATTAAATTGTGTCCTCGCCCAGCTTCACCGGCCCATCGATGGTACAAAACGCCGATGAGTAATCCTGCAATTGGGAGAAACCAAATTAAAGACGGATTATGATCGCGGGTTCTAGTGGCCCAATCAAGACTGATTAAGAAAATAGATGACGCCACGCCAGCCAGAAAACCACTCAGGCAGCTGAGGCCAATTCTACGGAAAAAATAGATGATTTGATGGGTGGGTGAGTTTTTCAAGATCCCATTCTAACTAGATTAAGAACTTTTCGTCATCAGTAAAGTGATAGAAACAAAATGGCAGATAAACCCAGCTAAAACTAACGAATGCCAAAGCTCGTGAAAGCCAAACAGTGATTTGCTGAAGTTTGGTCTCTTAAACGCGTAAACTAAAGCTCCGATCGTATAGGAACAGGCGCCGAGCATTAAGAAAATAAGTGGTTGCGCAGGAAGCGTGTTTACGATTTCGCTAATTCTAAATAACAGCAGCCATCCCATCAAAACAAACAGACCTGTGTAGACTAAGCGGTGCTGCGCCCATTTCGGTAGCCACGTTTTAGTCCACGTGTACATTATTCCCAGAATCGCGATCGTCCATACGGTCGCCATTAATATATTGGACCAAGGGGGCGCCACGGCCTCGAGCAAAAAAGGAGTGTAACTGCCAGCAATAAACAAATAGATAGCTACGTGATCAAAATTTTCTAAAATGTGTTCCAGCTTGGCGTTGATTTGAAATCCATCATGCAGAAAGTGATAAACAGTGCTGGTCGCAAATACCAAAATTGCTGTCAGACCGAACGCTAGAATCGAGAAAAACTGAGCGGACCCAACATCATATTTCGAAGTGCTTAACATAAAATAAAGGCCGAGCGACGCAACGATAATTCCGAAAAAATGAATCTGACACGAAACCGTGCGTACAATAAAACTGCCAAAGTCATGAGGGTAGCGTTTTTGAATCATTCCCAAAATATATTATAATCTAGGCACTTCTGGAAGCGGCAAATAGCAATTCTAACGCATTCTTAAATTTCTAAGGGATAATTACCTAGACATCCTCAGCTTTACAGTGGACCCAAAATATGAAAACTAGTATTTTTACTATATGATTTTACACGAAATTGGATATTTAATTGTAGGTAGCGTATTTCAATGTTGGCTGGCAGGGTCGGTTATGACCTGTCCTGTGGATAACAAAGTCAAACCGGCGAATGTAGCTATCGAAAGAATTGAAGACTACGAATCCACTGAGGTTCATTACGAAGTCAGCGGCCTTGCCGTATTTGATAAAAAAGATGACAGTCTAGAAATCAGAAAAAAGAACGGACAGAAAATTCGTGTGTCGTTATCTGAACTAAAAAGCCATGCGGAAAAGAATGCACCGAAACTAAAAGAAAACGAAGCGGCGCCTCAGCCTTGGCAGTATGAGTCTTTAGAAGAGATCGTAAAGAATGCGATGTTAGGTCATGAAGTCGATATTGTTCCTCTGTTAAAAAAAGATGATTTAAAAACGCCGTTAGTTATACCTAAAACTCAGATTGAAAATCTTAAGCTAAAACGCATAAACGAACTTTTGCAGGCCAACCAGATGTCGCTGCCGATTGCCTATTTTGAAATAGCAACAAAGTGTACGTATAGAAAAATAAGTGATACTCAGACGCAAGGTACCTGCGCTTCGCCGGGAAAGGCGGTCGCTTATAGAAATCCCGATCGCAACTCTGAAAAAATTCTGGATGCCTCGTTGACATGGGCGCATTTGGAAGGCCGACCGACGCAGATGGGTACTGTGAGTGTGCCAGAAAATAAAGAAGAGCTTTTAGTTTTCGAAGAACACGGCGATTGGGTTCGCATGAAGCTAGCGGTTCTACAGGAATCCAAACGCACAGTGTGGATTAATAAAAAAGATATTCCTTATAAAATGGTCAGCATAGCAAGTGAGGATCGAATGAAAACGTTGATTCATTTTCTAAATCCACCAAACGTGACCTCATCGAGCAAAAATATCAACCTAGCAGATAACTTAAAATCTATATCTGAAAGCTCACTTGATTTTGACGTCGATTCCGCCAACGAAGTGAAATGGCTGGATGGCATTCTGTGGGTAAAGGTGACTGTGCGAAGTCAGCCTCATTGCGCGGTTGATGAATCAAATCCCCTAGGCACTGCCTGGTTGCCCTACATTGATCCTAAAACAAAAAAGAAAGTATTGAGCTGGTATTCGCGCGGGTGTTGACTCACTCGGTACCTATGAAAATGTCAGACCTAGGTAATCGCAGGCAGCAGAATAGAAAATTCAGATCCTTCTTTTATTTTGCTGGAAACGGAAATTTGACCACCCCAAGATTCGACGAGTTTAATTGAGGTCGCAAGTCCCAACCCGGTTCCTTGTCCAAATTCTTTGGTTGTAAAAAACGGCTTAAATAAATTTCTTTGGTTGTCTTCGGAAATTCCGCATCCTGTATCTTGAACAGTTAATTTTATATTTTCATTTATACTTTCAGTTTTTAAAACGACGTGATGTTCTTTAGTGATCCCTTGTTTTCGAGACTCTTCTATCGCGTGAAGGGAGTTGATCAGAAGATTAAGTAGTACTTGCCCCAATGGACCGGATTCGGCTTTTACCAAGTATGGCTTTGAAAACTGTTTAACCAAGGTAATATTATTTCGATCAAACTCGTGTTCTAAAAGATTTAGCACATCTTGAATTGTTTGATTTAAGTCAACCGCTGCGCCCAAATCCGATTTTCTTTCGCGGGCTAAATGTAAAAGCGAATTAACCAATTTGGTGATTCGATCGATTTGCGAAACAATTATGAGCAAATCTTTTTTCAGAGGTTCATTATTTCCGGCCTTAGATTCCGCCAGTTCAGCACGGCTGCGAATGATTCCCATAGGCGTGCCGATTTCGTGCGCTAAACTTGAGGCCAGCAGACCGAGGGATGCTAGGCGATCTTGCTGAATGATTTGTGCTTTGCTTTCTTTTAGCTCTTCCATATCGTGCTGCTGTTTTATGGCATAACGGATAGAACGTTCCAGCAGCGGGCTAGTCAACTGTCCTTTGACCAAATAGTCGGCGGCTCCCACATGCATCGCTTTTATATCCAATTCAAAATCAAATAAACCAGTAAGAAAAATAATAGGGCAGGAGTTTATTTTACCTTGGGATTCAACTAACAATTCTAGTCCTGTTTTTTCGCCCAATCGATAATCTAAAAGACAGGCATCAAAATTGTTTTCATACAAGGCGGCAAGGCCCTCATTGTAAGTAGATTTCCAAGTTAGTTTATATTTAGACGAGATGACATCGCTAAGCAAATCCCGAATATGCAAATAATCATCTTCGTCATCATCGATTAAAAGTATATTAAACTCGGTCATGTTTTTGCCTTGCGACTGCCGCTATTTGGTAGCGCAACGATTTCAAACCAATATCGGCCGATGTCTTTCATAACGTGCACTAAAGATTGAAACTCGACCGGTTTTGTTATAAACGAATTTGCTCCTAAATTATAGGATCTCGCAATATCCTCTTCGACCTGTGAGGTGGTAAGCACAATCACGGGTATTTGGGATAAATGTGAGTGTTTTTTTAATTCGACAAGGACTTCGCGTCCGTCCATTTTAGGCATGTTTAAATCAAGCAATATCAAACCGGGCATCAAATTTTTTCCGTTCTCGGATTGCTTCCATCGATCATGCAAGTTTTTAATTAGTGCTTCGCCATCATGTACAAAATGTAATTCATTAAGAAGGCGGCTTTCAGCGAACGCTTCACGAATCATTTCGCAATCATCTAAATCATCATCGGCGATTAGAATTGGTATTGAACCTCGGTCTTTCATACTGGAAGCTCCCTGCTTTGTTTTACGGGCAATAAAATTACAAACGTGGCCCCATGATCCGGTTGCGAATTTGCGGTGATATGGCCACCGTGGCGATCAATGATCTTTCTACAGACAGCTAAACCAATGCCAGTGCCTTCGTATTCGTGACGACCATGAAGTCGTTGGAAGATGGTAAATATTCTATCAACATATTTTTGATCAAAACCTATTCCATTGTCGGCAACGCTGATTTCGCAGGTTTTGCCGTGTTTGTTGATGACCGAATTTTCAATGATATTCGCCGATATAGTTACAACCGGTTTCGTATCTGGCTTATGAAATTTCAGCGCGTTACTTATTAAATTTTGAAACAGTTGATACATTTGAGTTGGATCGGCATCGATATTAGGAAGATCATCCATGATAAGTGATCCACCGGATTGCTCGATACGTAGTTCTAAATCCGACTTCACTTTGCTGACTATTTTATTTAATGATACTTCTGAAAACGGATTAGCTTTAGTCGTAACCCGTGAATAGGTTAACAAGTCATTAATTAGTACTTGCATCCGTTTTGCCGAGGCTTGGACGCGTTCCAAATAGTCATAAGCTTCGCTAGGGATAATGTCTTTGGATTTTATTTTGGCTCGGTCTGAAAAGGTCTGAATTTTTCGAAGTGGTTCCTGCAAATCATGTGCAGCCACAGAAGCAAAATCTTGAAGTTCTTGATTGCTGATCTCTAGTTTTTTTGAATATATTTTTAATTGTTCTTCAGCAAGTTTTCTCTCGGTGATTTCATATCGTACGGAAACATACTGTTCCGGGTTTCCTTCGCTATCCATAAACGGAACGATAGTGGTGTTGACCCAGTAATATGAGCCATCTTTAGCACGGTTTTGAATTTCACCTTCCCAGGTAATTCCTTTAGAAATGGTCTTCCACATTTCGATAAAGAAATCTTTTGGATGGTGATTAGAATTAATAATTCGGTGAGTATTACCGATAAGTTCTGCTTCCGAGTATTTAGATATCGCACAAAATTTTTTGTTTACGTACGTTATTTTTCCACTTTTGTCCGTGATAGCAACGATCGCGGCCTCGTCAATGGCCGACTTTAAATGGAGATAATCTTTACCAGATAAACCTTCAGTTGGCTTTGTCATTTGAATCTTCCGGTGGTTCAGGAGTTTCATCCGAAACCATTCCATACGTGCGTTCTTTTCTGTAAAGGGTTCTGCGACTTATTCCTAAAATCTGAGCTGCTTCATCCTTTCTGTGTTTTACTTCACTCATGACTAATTTGATGTAACGTTCTTCCAATTTCTCTAACGTCGGACGATCGGCATGAAGCTGTTCAATGTTTTGCTGAGCTTCTTCAAGCGCGCTGCCTAGGACTACATTTTTTTCAATTAATTTTCCTGGGCTTAATACAATCGCGCGTTCGATAACATTTTCTAACTCACGAACATTCCCTGGCCAAGGATGAGCCATCAATACACTCATTGCTTCTGGGGTGGCCGCATAAACGGCAGAACCGTTTCTGGCTGCGAATTTTTTAATAAAGGTGTCCACTAAAATTGGAATATCTTCGATGCGTTCACGCAACGGAGGAACGCGGATAGGTACGACATTCAGTCTGTAAAATAAGTCTTCGCGAAACTTTCCATCTTTTGCCATTATTTTTAAATCTCGGTGAGTAGCCGCAATGATTCGAACATCGATGTCTTTTAGAGTGTTGCTGCCAACGGCTCGAATTTGACGGTCTTGCAGAACCCTTAGCAATTTAGCCTGTAACTGCAGACTCATATCACCAATTTCGTCCAGAAATAATGTACCATGATTAGCTTCTTCAAAAAGACCTTTCTTATCAGCGATGGCTCCGGTGAATGAACCTTTTACGTGACCAAATAGTTCGCTTTCTAAAAGATGCTCAGGAATAGCGGTGCAATTAATAGCGATGAACGGTTTGTTTTTTCTTGGACTTGAGCTATGTAAAGCACGCGCCACGAGTTCTTTTCCAGAACCACTTTCTCCGGAAATTAGAACGCTCGCTGAAGCGGGCGCGACCACTTTGACTAGTTCAAATACGGCAGTAATGGCGGGACTTTTACCTACGATGGAATCTAGGGTGAACGTCTTGTTGAGTTCTTTCTTTAACGTTGCATTTTCTTGTTTAAGAGAGACCCGTTCGCTGGCTCTTTTAACCAGAAGTTTCATTTCCTCATTTTTAAAAGGCTTAATGATATATTGGTAGGCGCCTAATTTCATAGCTTCGATGGCCGTTTCGATGGAACCAAAGGCCGTCATCATTATGGAAACGATAGCAGGATGATCAGTCTGAATCTTTTTAAGAAACATCAGCCCATCAATTTCTTTCATCTTGTGATCGGTAATAAGTATGTGAGGTAGGTCAGTTTTAAATTTTACCAACGCCTCAGCTGCCGAAGTGTATTGCGAAACTAAATAACCTTCGTCTGAAAGAAGTTCCGCAACGACATGACCCATGTCTTTATCATCATCCACTATGGCTACTTTTATTTGGTTGGACATATTTTTCCTAAATCTGAAGTTTCCTGTGTGTATATCAACATTAGTGCCAAAATCGACCTACGCTGTAAGGGAAACTCACTTGAGATAGTTTTATTCCAAAACTTAAAGCAAGACAACTTGTCCTGCCTTTCACGCTCGATGCGCCAATTTGTCCCATCCTGTTATGTCAAAATGAATATAGGGTCTTCAGTGGCTTGGCTGGGCTATTGCGAATAGACTCTAATGGAAACTAAAGTATTTGATAAAAACGGAGACAACCTTGAAATCAATACCCCAAATTCAAAAGTATATGACTTTCCTTCCTAAGACGATAGCTCATGACCAAACGATTGCCCAAGCCAAAGACCTGATGAAAAAGATCCATATCCGACATTTGCCGGTTACTAAAAATGGGTCTCTTATCGGTATACTTACTGATCGCGATATAGATTTAGTTTTGCAGTTTGTGGAATCCAATTCAGAAAAAATTAGAGCGGAAGATGCCTGTTCTCCCGAGCCGTATTCGACGACTCCGGATGCTTTGCTGAGTGATGTTGTAAGACATATGGCGGATCATCTACTAGGATCGGCTCTTATTGTGGACAATGGCAAGTTAGTTGGAATTTTTACTCAGGTAGATGCCTGCAGAGCCATAGCGGATTTGCTTGAAACAAGGCTTAAAAGTTAACGAATAAAAACAAGGAGCGAGGCCAAAATGAATTTCATGGATAAGATTTCTAACCGACTAATGGATACCCTGATTTTTATCACCATCATTGCTGTGGTATTTTGGTCCATCATTGCCCCGGCCAAGCCTCCAGAATCTATTCCCTACCGTGAATACCAAGATGAAATGCGCCGAGAAGGCCAATTCTTAACTGTCCACTTTTCAGTGGGAAGTCCAACTCGAATTTTCGTTGTAGGAAAAGAAGAAGCCAAGATTGATTTTTCCAAACTTAAACTGACTGTCCGTCGCCTAAATCCTTATCCAGGAAAGGTTTTGAAAACAGATCGTTATGACAACTATTTTGTAGTCAATGACCCCGTGGACGTTAAAAAAGACGCCGAATTTGAAATTAACTTAGAGACTAATCAGAAAACTGAAACATTCAATTTCAAGTTAAAAAGTAAGGTACCGTAAAGCAGTTTTGAATTCAGATATGCGGGACATTTCTTAGCAGCCGCATCCATTATCCTAACCATGGATAATATTACCACGGGTTTTAGCGGTGATGTGGGACGCCAGAAAGATCCTATTGACGAATTAGAAAAATGCATAGTTGAAACCGCGTCTCGCGGTGAAGCCCTTATAAACGGCGCGAAGAAACTTAAAATTCATGGAGAATATGTGGAAATAAAAGCGCAGGTGAAAGTGCTGGATAATATCTCTGCTCACGCCGACTATGCGGAAACAATCGATTGGTTAAAACAAAGTCAAATTTCCCGCAAGCGAACGTTTGTGACACATGGAGAGCCAACGGCGGCCGACGAAATGCGCAAACATATAATTGATTCTTTAGATTGGGATTGCGTCGTTCCACTTCTCAATGAGACATTTGAGTTAACATGAGAATACAATTTTCTGACACTCATAGTTTTGAACGAACTTCATTTGATGCCGCTAATTCCAAATATTCTTTCGAAATAGAATATCTGGATTTTAGATTAACTTCGGCTACGGCCCCGGCCATCGCACCGAGTGATGTCGTATGTTCTTTTGTAAGTGATAAGTTCGATCGAAAATGCTTGGAAATGATGGCCGCTAAAGGGGTCAAACTTTTAGCTTTGCGGTCGGCCGGGTTTAATCATGTCGACGTGGCTGCGGCCAGAGAATTTGGTATTACTGTATGCCGAGTGCCTAGCTATTCACCTCATTCTGTCGCCGAGTTTGCTGTGGGATTGATGTTGTCATTAAATAGGAAAATTCATCGAGCCTATAGCCGAGTACGGGAACTTAACTTTTCGTTAGATGGTTTTGTTGGTTTTGACTTGAATGGAAGAACGGTAGGTATTGTGGGTGCCGGAAAAATCGGAAGGATTTTAGCCGGTATTATGGCAGCATTTGGATGTCAGGTTTTAATTTTTGATACAATGCCCGAGTCTTCTTTAGTTCAAAATAGCAAAATAAAATACGCAACGCTTGAGGAAGTCATTGGCACATCGGATATCATATCACTGCATGTTCCGTTGAACCCCGGGACTTTTCATATGATTGATTCTAAATCCATAGAACAAATGAAGACAGGTGTTTTGCTAATTAATACGGGTCGTGGGGCGTTGATTGAATCCAAAGCACTTATTGAGGGACTAAAGAGCGGAAAAATTGGTGGGGCTGCTCTGGATGTGTACGAAGAAGAAGAGGGTGTATTTTTCCATGATCTATCCAATTCGTTTCTTCAAGATGATACTTTAGCGCGCCTGATTTCTTTTCCCAATGTGCTTATCACTTCTCATCAGGCATTTCTAACATCGGATTCACTAAAAAATATTGCAGAGACAACACTAGAAAGTATTCATTCGTATCGCAGTACGGGACGAATTAATCCAGTCAATGTTGTCTAAGAGAAAAATAGTTTATGCCATTCTTGTAAAATCGTGGGGACGATGTCGACCGGCTGTACCGACTTGATTGCGACACAGGTTCCCCAATCGATTAATTTCGTTTCCTAGAAGGGCGACTAGGTCATCAAGGGACACGACTCCTTTTACTTTTCCTAGGTCGTCTAAAACCAAAAGTCGACGAATATGATTTTCTTCCATAATTTTGATAGAGTCTTCGATTTGGGTTGTCTCTGAAACCATGACTAATGAGCGCGACATGATGGTGTCGACCGCCTGAGTGCTGCAGTCTACGTTATTTTTTACGGCTCTAATTACAATGTCTCGATCTGTTATTACGCCAACGGGTTTGCCCTCAGAGTAAGGTTCGGTAATGACAACCATGCCGATCGACTTTTCGTCCATAATTCGAGCTACCTCTTGTATCTTAGTTCCTTCAAATACAGTCACAACGTCGCTGACTATTAATTTTTTGATCATATAAGTTCCTTTATTTCCAGATTAAAACAGCAGTATCTGTGCCACGGTATAAAAGCCTATTGTCAGCCGCATCAGTGAAATCGGCCAAACCGACAAAGCCTAATGACAAAATGTCTCAATAAAACGCTAGAAGACGATTTAAAGAGAGCTCAAGCTCGGTCTAAGCGTTGCTACTACAATATCCAAACAAATGGATTCTCCATTATACAAACAAAAAGGATCCGCCATGAAATCGAACGTAGGTTTTCATTCGTCTCATAAAGTCGTCTATGTGAAACGTCACGATAGTCTTGCTCATGCATTTAACCTGATGAAACGAATCTCTACTCGGCATTTGCCGGTTCTGGATGAAAAGGGAGTGGTGATTGGAATGTTGTCCGATCGCGATGTCCTGCGCGCTATGAAAAAGCCAGTTGGCAGTGACTGGGTCGCTGTACCTGCCAATCCAGAATTTAATCCCGAAGACATCGTACAACAATATATGGGTTGGCCCGTAGGCTCTATCGAAGAATCGGCGCCTCTGGCTCAAGCGGCAAAAACTATGCTGGAAAATAAAATCTCGGCTTTGGTTGTAACTAAAGACCACCATGCCATAGGCATTGTCACTACAGAAGATTTATTAGAGGCCTTCATTAATGATCACAAGAGTACACTCAGTGATGTGAAGAACCAGATTTACGGGGCAATTTATCGTTCTCCTGTTGGAAGTATTTTACAAAGTTTAGCAGACGTCGGTATTTAAAAAAAATAACAAAAGGAATTAATATGTCAGATTATATAGTTTGGTTAGATTCAGCGAAGGCGCATGTTTTTGAATTGAACGCAGAATCAACGGCGTCAGAGGTTAAAAAAACAGACCTTGCGCACGCTATGAAAAACATAAAAGGCAGTCATGAACATCACGCCAATGATGTTCTATTTAAACAAATAACTGAAAAAACATTGGGGTGCAAAAAGCTTTTGTTGATGGGTCCGGGACTAGCAAAAAATCAATTCCAGAAGTATTTGGATGATCACTACACCCACACACTAGCAACAAAAGTAGTCGGAGTAGAAACATGTGACCATCCAACAGATAATCAGGTCCTGGCGATCGCACGAAAGTTTTTCGTACACTATGATCTGTTTAACGACCCAGTGTTAGCAAGTAAGTCTAGAGAGTAAGACCATGAAAAAAATTAGACCTAAAGTTCAAAAGTATATGACGCCGTCACCGAGAAGTATTGGGTATGATCGGCCGTTGTCACAGGCTATTGCGGTCATGAGCGAACTTAGAATCCGACATTTGCCGGTTTTAAAAGACGGCAAATTAGTCGGAATTTTGTCGGACCGTGATGTTAAACTGGTTGCCAGCTTTGAGGATATAGATCCAGAAAAAATTTTAGTTGAAGAGGCCTGCACATTTGATCCCTATTGTGTGTCTTCCGAATCTGATTTAAATGAAGCGGTCAATTACATGGCTAAGAAAAAATACGGTTGTGCCGTTGTCGTTGATAGCGGTAAATTAGTTGGGATTCTTACAGAAGTAGACGTCTACAAAGCGTTTACGGATTTTCTAGATAATAAATTATAAACTAGATTTACTGTATTCCTCAAAAAACGCTTTCTCTAAATTTTCACGATCTTCAGGGTGGGCTAGATCTAACAAGGCTCTGGCCCTTTGATGTATCGATTTTCCAAATAGATTAACAGCGCCGTACTCTGTGACTACGTAATGAACATGGGCCCGAGTCGTGACGACACCGGCACCTGATTTCAGACTGGATACTATTCTAGAGTTTCCGTGTTTAGTTCTCGACGTCATTGCGATAATAGGTTTGCCGCCATTGGACAGTGCCGAGCCGCGGATAAAATCAATTTGTCCACCAACGCCGGAAATAACTTTGTGACCGATGGAATCGGCACACACCTGTCCCGTTAAGTCTATTTCTACCGCAGAATTGATAGAGATTGCTTTATCATTTTTTGCAATAACAGTGGGATTATTTACATAATTGGCCTCGAGCAAAATCACCGAGGGATTGTTATCAATGAAGTTAAAAACGTTTTTACTGCCCATGACAAATGTCGAAACGGTTTTTCCCTGATGAATTTTCTTTTTTGAATTGTTGATTACGCCGCTCTTTAATAGATTTAAAGCGCCGTCAGACCACATTTCGGTGTGAATGCCTAAATCCTTATGACCGGTCAGACTCGACAGTACAGCGTCCGGTATAGAACCAATTCCCATTTGAAGTGTCGAGCCATTTTCGATCAGGTCCGCTGTGTTTCTGCCAATCTCAAGTTCGATAGAACTCAAAGCCTTTGGGCTAGATTCAAGCAACGGTTCGCTATGTTCTACAAGATAATCAATATCTTGTACGGGAACAAGAGCATCGCCAAACGTTCTTGGCATTTGATTGTTAACTTGTGCGATCACTATTTTTGAATTTGAAATGGCCGCTTTAACAACATCGACGCTAGTTCCTAGCGAACAATAACCATGGCTATCCGGAGGGGAAACTTGAATTAGCGCGACATCTAGAGGAATCACTTTGTTTTTGAATAGTGACGGCATTTCCGACAGGAAACACGGAATGTAGTCGACTCTGTCAAAATCCATATAGGGTCTGACGTTTGAGCCGACAAAAAGATTTAGAACTCTGAAGTTAGCGCTATATTGAGGTTTCAGGTAATCCGCTTCGCCGTGGGTGTGCAAGTGTATCAATGTAACACTTGTCAGTCGATTTGCCTGCTGAACTAATTCCTTCAATAGAAAATTCGGAGTCGCGCACCCACCGTGTACAAAAACATTTTGAAACGAATTGATATGAGTGATAGCGGCAGCGGCTGTTAATGGTTTGGGTTCTTTTAAATTAGTCATTATTTAATCCTATGATTGAATTATAAATTGCAAGCCCCTAGCCACTGATACACTGTTTGCCACAGTTACCGCTAGGCTGACAAAGGAATTTAATGGGTCATCCTGTCATGATGCTTTGTCAGGTTGGTATTTACTTTTCAGATTTTAATTTCAAGAGATCGACTTCGACTTTTTGCATCTCGTGTTCTAACATAGATAACTCTGGAGCAATCAGGGCCGTGACTAAGAAGGCCATATAGGACCATACGAAAAGAGTTCCGAGTAACATCATGCAGATAACAATGATTTTTCCTGCAAAAGTAATGGGTACGTAAGTGTTGTAACCTATTGTCGTTGTAAGGCTTGTACTCCACAGCAGGCAGTCAATAAATTCTAACTTGCTAAAGGTTTGAGCGGATTCAAAATAATAGAGTAAAACGCTTCCGATAAATATAATTAAGTTCCCAATGAATGTTAGGAGCCAAAACATAGGGTTTTTGAACAGTGTTTGCATGCGGCGTTTGTAGCTATATTTTCGAATTTTATTCATCTAAAAAGATATAAAGCAAAGTCGATGCCTAGTTGATCAAAGTTACCTGGACTTTTTTATAGAGCTGCAAAATTTCAGACTTATGTCCTAGACCCATGCCGGGTTCAGAAAGGGTGGCGGCTGATGCGGACAGTCCCCATTTTAAAATATTGGCCTCGTCAAAATCACCTTTGTAAAATCGTGACACCATGGCTCCAACCATAGAATCGCCGGCGCCTACGGTTGAGCGAATTTTTAATTTAGGAATTCGGCCAAAATAAATATTCTTTCGACCAACTAGCAATGTGCCCCCTTCGACAGAAGATATGCAAATATAGGGAACGTGATTTAGAAATGGTTTTGCTTTCTGAATCACTGAACCAATGGTTTTCACATGACTGTTGGTTAGTTCTTGGAATTCTTCAAGATTAGGTTTTATCAAAAATGGCTTTGAATTTATTACGTCAGATAAAATCGAGCCGGGACAATCAATAATAGACTTAATATTCTTTTTATCGGCGATTTTAATTAATCCCTTGATGTCGTTTGCCGTGAATCCTTGTGGTAGAGATCCACCTAACATTAAAAACGAAATATTTTTCTTCTGCTCAAATAGATGGAATAATTTTTTCTTTTCAACGTTTGCAATTGTCGGCCCCGGGAAGCTCAGTCGCGTTTGATTGTGGTTACGTTCGTTGGATACGGTCACGTTGACTCGGGATGTGTTTTTTATTTCAATAAACTGGGTGTTTAAGTTTTCTTTTTTGAGCATCGAATTGATTTCATCCCCTGTACTACCGCCCAGAAATCCAGACAGTGAAACGGGGATTTGTAATCGAACTAAAATTCTAGATGCATTAATTGAATTTCCACCAGGCGATCTGGTTTCATTGAATACATAGGACTTTTCGTTTGGTTTAATATCATTGACGAGACCACCAAGATCAAGAGCCGGATTAGGAGTAATAGAAAATATCATTTTTTTTCCATATTGTTTCATAATGTTGCAATCGTAGGTCCAAAAAAAGCCTCGATATTTGGGTCACATTGACTCAATTTAAATTAGAGTTGGACAAATTGTCGCGGTCAAAGCCTTTGATTCGCTCCAGGCCGATTTCTGCCGTGGCATCAAGGATGCTTTTTGTAGCTGAAGGGGCGAACCGAGACGATGCCTTTCCGCTCGGCAATGCTCTATGGAGAAAATATGAAACGAATTTGGGTTATAGTTGTCGGTCTGGTATTAATTTTTAGCGTCACAGGAATCGTATATTTTCGCAACAGTAACATTAAGGTTATAAATCCAACCAGAGGCGATATCACCGAAGCTGTTTATGGATTAGGTAAAGTAAAATCCAATGATCGGTTTGAAGTTATTTCGGCACTGATTTCGACAGTGACTGGACGGTATGTGGATGAAGGTGACACTGTAGAAAAAGGAGCCCCGTTGATTGAGCTTGATCACCATGCTAAATTTCGGGCGCCATTTCGAGGGACTGTAACGTTTGTAAAGCATTTCGTTGGTGAAACAGCCGTTCCTAGCGTTACGATCCTAAGACTGGAAAATCTGGAAAAAAAATACATTGAGCTTTCGTTAGAGCAACAGGCGATCTTGCGAGTAAAACCCGAACAAACGGCAAAAATTTCTTTTGAGTCGCTCAGAGGAAAAGTACTCAATGGCCGCGTCATATCGGTATTTCCTCGGGACGATGAATTTATCGCTAGAGTTTCCGTCGACGGGTTGGACCCAAGCATATTACCTGGCATGAGTGCCGACGTTACCATTGAAGTTGGCCGTATTAAAGATGCGGTACTTATTCCCATCAAATCTATAACTAATGGATTTGTAAGTTTAAGACGAAATAATAAATGGGCAAAAGTAAAACTGGAATTGGGTCACATCGATGGATTAAATGCCGAAGTCAAAAATGGCGTTCTTAGTACAAGCGATGAAATACGAATCAACAAGGAGAATTAAATGTTCTTTTTGTCATGGAGACAGCTGATCGCCCGAAAGAAACAAACATTTCTAATTTTGATTGGTGTCAGTTTAGGTACGACTCTGTTTATAACGATATCTGGCCTACAGCTGGGTATGCGGCAATATATGATGGATCATCTTTTAAATAACACATCACATATTTTAATTTCCGGCGCGGAACGGATGATTGATGCCACCGAGGTGAAGAGTGTTTTCTATCCTGAAAATTCATACGTGCGATGGATTTTGGCACCGTTCGGAAAACGCGAAGAAGTTCGGCTTGAAAATTATCAAGGTTGGTATCAACGATTTATGTCCGATCCAGAGGTCCGTGATTTTTCGCCTCGATTGTCGACGAATGCGATTTTATCAAATGGTCTGTTTACTGCGTCTGTAGGATTAGTGGGGACGGTACCAGAGCGGCATTTGCGCGTTACGTCCGTCGCCAGTTACATGAAAGAAGGCACGTTCAAGGATCTTCAGTCAGGAGCCAGTAACATTGTGCTCGGAAGTAAAGTTTCTGAAAATTTGGGCGCGCGTGTAGGCCAAGTGATCAACGTAAGTACAGGGCGTAGTTTGATGCGCCCATTTAAAGTCGTTGGTATTGTTCATTTTGGTAGCGAACAAGTTGATAGTTCGATTGCGTATGCTGAGCTAAATCACGTTCAGATTTTATCCAAGAGCCCAGGTCGGGTGAGCGAAATCGCCGTGGCATTGTACGATATCGATAAAGCCAATGAAAAAGCTCTAGAATGGAAAATGATGGGAACGGACAAAGTTCAAGATTGGCAGGAAGCTAATAAAATGTTTTTGGAAATTATCAACGTTCAAGATTACACTCGCTACTTTATAACTATCGCCATCCTAATTGTTGCGGCATTTGGTATTTATAATGTGCTCACCATTATGATTAATCAAAAGCGTAAAGAGATAGCTATTCTTAGAGCCATTGGTTACGGTCCCCAGCGAATTATGCAATTAGTTGTTTACCAAGGTATTCTGCTTGGATTTGCTGGAGGGGCATTAGGACTGACTCTTGGATTTTTATTGTGCTACATCATCGGACACATTGATTTAAATATTGAACTTGGGGGCAGCCACAATTTGATGATTGATTACAGCCCGAAAACTTATTTAATTGGCTTCCTCGCCGCGAATGTGGCATCCATCGTGGCGTCCTATTTTCCCGCTCATGGTGCGAGTAAATTATCTCCCATGGAAATTATTAGGAGCGAATGATGATTCAGTGCCGTGGTTTGGTCAAAGAATTTGGAGTTCCTCCCCATCGCGTTTTGCATGCGCTGGACATTGATATTCAAAATGGGGAATTTGTTTCGATTTCAGGAAAATCGGGAAGCGGCAAGAGCACCTTGCTTTATATTATTAGCACTTTAGATTTGCCGAGCATGGGAACTGTTGAAATAGATGGAAAAAATATAGCAAAAATGACGAGTGATGAAGTTCACGCGTTTCGAAATCACAAAGTGGGATTTATTTTTCAATTTCACTATTTATTACCCGAGCTCACCGCCATTGAAAATATTTTGCTGCCAGCACGCAATTTAAATTGCATGGATGAAAAAATGTCGACGGCAAAGGAATTGTTGGAACGTTTAGGTGTGTCGAACAAGGAAAACAGTTACCCGGCGCAGATGTCGGGTGGCGAGCAGCAGCGCATAGCCATCGCTCGAGCGCTGATCCTAAGTCCCAAGTACATCTTTGCGGATGAACCAACTGGCAATTTAGATACAGAAAACGCCGAGATTGTGATGAACTTGCTCAAGCAGGTAAATGCAACGGGAACAACTGTGTGTTTAGTGACCCATGATCCTGATTTTGCGGCGATGGCTTCGCGTGAAATATATTTAAAAGACGGTCGTCTGGCTTCTGCGAAATAGCGGGTTACTTCTTGCAGGGATAAAAAATCAATATGCATCCTTGATGCGTATTTGTTAGCCCATTTTAAAACGGGACTTAAAAATATTTTGGATCGCGCGATTTTGAATCATCGTGATGCCCATGAAGAACTGATTACGGACTATAAAAAGGTGGATGAAATCCCTTTTGATTTTGTGCGCCGAATGATGTCGGTTGTGGTAGAAACACCCGGGAAAAAATATCAGCTGTTAACGAAAGGAGCATCCGAAGCGGTGTTCGCGCGTTGTAAATTTTATGAGCTTAATGGTCAAATTCTGCCCTTTGAGAGAGAACATAGTGCTGATCTGACCCAGCAATATGAAATGCTGAGTGCTGATGGATTTCGAGTTTTGGCCCTGGCCTATGAAAACCTGGATATCACAGCGCAAATTACAAAAAGCGATGAAACCGATTTGATTCTCAAAGGCTACGTGGCATTTTTAGATCCTCCAAAGGATTCGGCACGTACCGCCATTCAAGCCTTGCAAGACCACGGCATCACGGTGAAAGTTTTAACGGGCGACAATGATCTTGTGACTAAAAAAGTGTGCCGTGAGGTCGGTCTTGTTTTTGATACTATATTAGCTGGCCATCAAGTAGAGAAAATGTGGTTGATTAAAAAATCGTGGATCTAATTACACTTGGCCGGCCTTATGCATACTCAGGAGGGGACGTGGTTATATAGGGATATATGCCTCGTAAAAAAATACTAATACATTCCAAGGAGGAAAGTATGAACAAACAAAGCGGCCAACATAACAGTGTTAAAAAGGGCGGATCAAAAACCCCAGCATCAAATAATAAAGGTACGGCTAAAGAGTCTGCATCGTCTGCAGGTGTCTCACCAAAAGAGCCAGCCAACGCAAAAAGTCCTCAAGACTCTCGATTAAACAAATAGTTTTGAAAAAAGAGGATGCGAATTAAAGACTGCGTCCTCTTTCGTTTCTAAAAAAAACGCCGTAACTGATTAGGAAACGGCGTTAATTGGACTATCGCTGTCAGTGGCAGAGATCTATAGATCGAACAAAGTATTGATGGCTTCACCGTTCAGTGAGCGAACATGCAATAAATAACGACCTGATCGTTGCATTGGAAGGTATGTTGTTTCTTCGAACGGGAATCGTCCGATGATACAGTTCGTAGCTGTTGGCAGTAGCAAAGCTAACGGCTGTACAGTCACTACGTTGGACTGAACATTAGCAATAATCTTTTTAACTTGCATGCACGAATTTGTAAACACACCAGATAAAGTCATCGCTACTCGGCCATTTACTTTTCTAACATAGGCCTGAGAAATCGGTGCATAAAGATAGTCATCAGCAACGCCAGATCTAGCCAAGTTTACATTCAACGTACCCAATGCTCGGCCGCCAGTTTGTAAAATTTGATACTTACCTGGCTGAACAACGCCAAGATTTACCACTTCATTGTGTGGAACTAGCATATCCAAACAAGGACCCGCATAGCGATATTCATACGGTGCTACTTGAATCGTTTTTGAAGACGCATTCACTGTGAAACGTGTGCCTGCCGATTTTGAACACGTGTCGTGATATGTGCCTTCGATCACAAATTGAACCTGATCATTAGAATCAAAACCATCCGGAACATACCCTGTTTCCAGCATAGACGCTTTGAGCTGAGGATTTGACTGAGACCAAGCCGCTACCGCGAACAGACATAATAGTGATACTACTTTAAACATTTTTAACCCCTTTTGTTGTTTTTGAAAAGTTTCACGACTAGTTCAGCAGATTATGTGCCAAAGCTGAAAAGGCTGTATTGGCATAGATGGCCTAAGATTTAAAGACAACGTGGCAATCCACGTGACAGAACGTCTCGAAAACAAACTTTCGATAAAAAGTCGCGGCGTTCAGGAAACATCGCGGCGAGAGGGGGGTGACAGATCTGAAGCTTAGAATTGTGCTCTGTTTAATTTGTACGTTTGTTGTATCAGACAATGCCGCTGAAGCCGATCTGCAGTCGGGCGATATTATTTTTCAAACCTCGGGTTCGAATCAATTAACAGCTATTATGTGGGCGAGTAAAAGTCTATATAGTCATGTGGGAATTGTAGAAATTGATGGCAATAAGAAATACGTGATTGAAGCGATTTCAAAAGTCAGTCGAACGCCGTTAAGCAAATGGATAAAACGAGGACGTTTGGGCCGCAGATTTGAATGGTAATGGGAAACTAGTCGTTAGTGCGACTAAAGGGCATATATGGAACACACTTCTAAGCATAATGACCGCGATCATAACGGTACGGTCCACAAACACGAGGACGATCATTTAGCCACAGACCCGGTTTGCGGAATGAAAATTGATCCGTTAACGGCCAAA
Organism: Bdellovibrio sp. 28-41-41; assembly: GCA_002256935.1. Lineage (GTDB taxonomy): Bacteria > Bdellovibrionota > Bdellovibrionia > Bdellovibrionales > Bdellovibrionaceae > UBA2316. The sequence goes on along the minus strand of NCGL01000003.1, from coordinate 48,293 downwards.
GGTGGAAAAAGTACTTTTGAGGGGCAAGATTATTTCTTTTGTAATCCAAAGTGTAAAACCAAATTTGAGGCAGACCCACAGGCCTATCTTCATAAGGCCGAAGCGCCGAGTTTGGCAACTGATACCGATAAAGAAAAAATGTACACGTGTCCTATGCATCCTGAAGTCCGGCAAAAAGGACCGGACAGTTGTTCTATTTGTGGTATGGCGCTGGAACCAGAAGAAATTTCTTTAGACGAAAAAGTAAATCCAGAGCTAGTCGATTTTACAAAACGTTTTAAAGTCAGCGTGGTATTGGCCGTCCCGCTTCTTATGCTTGCGATGTCTGATCTTATTCCGGGGCAGCCAGTGCAACATGCGCTTCCGCATTGGTTGTATGCGGGGATTCAGTTTTTATTAGCGACCCCAATTGTACTTTGGGGAGGGCAGCCTTTTTTTAAACGTGGCTGGGCATCAATTAAAACGTGGAACCTAAATATGTTTACGCTGATCGCGTTGGGCACAGGCGTTGCCTATGTGTTTAGTATTTTCGCCACATTTTTTTCTGACGTGTTTCCTGAAAGTTTTCGTGTTCACGCCGGAATGGTGCCGCTTTATTTTGAGGCGGCCGGTGTCATTGTTACCCTTGTATTACTTGGTCAAGTTTTAGAGCTTAGGGCCCGCAATCAAGCAAGTAATGCCATTAGGGCGCTGTTGGACCTGGCTCCGAAAACAGCAAGACTTATTGGTGCTGATGGTAAAGATGTCGATATTTCGGTTGAAAATATTAAAACCAAAGATTTATTGCGTGTGCGGCCTGGTGAAAAAATTCCTGTCGACGGCATCGTGACCCAAGGTCGAAGTATTGTCGATGAATCCATGATTACAGGAGAGCCAATTCCCGTCGAGAAAGAAATCGGAAGCAAAGTAACCGGGGCGACGGTAAATTCAACGGGATCTTTCATTATGCAGGCAACAAACGTTGGTAGCGACACAGTACTGTCACAGATTGTGAAAATGGTATCTCAGTCACAGCGAAGCCGAGCGCCTATTCAAAAACTGGCTGACACGGTTGCATCCTACTTTGTTCCTATCGTCGTGCTTGTCGCAATAATTACGGCTGTCGCCTGGTATTTTTTTGGACCCGAACCGAAATCTACCTATGCGCTAATTAACGCAGTGGCTGTATTAATCATTGCGTGTCCGTGTGCGCTGGGACTTGCGACGCCGATGTCGATAATGGTGGGCATGGGAAAAGGGGCCACTCATGGCGTATTAATAAAAGATGCCGAAGCGTTAGAGACCTTAGAGAAAATTACAACTCTGGTCGTTGATAAAACGGGTACACTTACATTGGGTAAACCAAAACTTTCAGTAGTTCGTGTTCTAAATAACTTTAATGAAGCCGAACTGCTATCCTGGGTGGCTTCTCTAGAAAAATCGAGTGAGCATCCCCTGGCTGAAGCCATTGTGTCTGGTGCACTTGAACGCGGGAGCAAATTAGGGAGCGTCGAGAATTTTGAAGCGATACCCGGCCAAGGAATTAAAGGTTTGGTCGGCGGCAAGATAATTCTTGCCGGTAATAAACGACTTATAGAATCAAATGGAATTGCGTCGGATGAATTGGAAAAAAATGCTGTAGAGCTTCAGTTGGCAGGTCACGGGGTTATGCTGGTTGCCGTTGATGGCAAGCCGGCCGGAATTATCGCGGTGAAGGATCCAATCAAAGAGTCATCGAAAACTGCCATTGAATATTTCCACAACCAGGGAATTGAAGTTGTCATGTTGACTGGCGATAATAAAAATACTGCGGATGTCGTCGCGAAAGAATTAGGAATCAAACACGTCGAGGCAGATGTTTTACCCCAACAAAAGAACGAAGTAATCAAACGCTTTCAAGCTCAGGGAAAACGCGTCGTTATGGCCGGTGATGGAATTAACGATGCCCCAGCACTAGCGCAAGCCGATATCGGCATTGCGATGGGAACAGGAACTGACGTTGCGATAGAAAGTGCCGGCGTAACATTGGTAAAAGGTGATCTGAGCGGAATTGTACGTGCGCATAAGTTAAGTCAGCATACGATGAAGAACATCAGGCAAAATCTTGTCTTTGCTTTCGGGTACAACACAATTGGAATTCCCGTTGCGGCTGGAATTTTGTATCCTTTTTTCGGAGTGCTATTGAGTCCCATGATTGCAAGTCTGGCGATGAGTTTAAGTTCAGTGTCGGTCATTGCCAATGCGCTAAGGCTTAAACGAGTAGAACTTTAAAAGGAAGACACTTTTTGTTTAAAACAACGGTGGTATTTTCAGGATGTTCGTTGATCGCGAATCTTTCTACTCTAAATTTAGAATCGGACAAATCAAAGGACATCCCAGAAGAGGGAACTCCAGTGGGATGGCTGCCGCCTTTATTTAGCCGATAAACAGAATAATCGTGGGCTGGTTTATTAGAAACTGGCGATATTGTAAAAAAATCGGCTACTGAAGTTTCCTAAGGCCTTAGATTGATGAGTTTAGTCAGGCTTCCGACAATTTTTTCAATCTGCTGTTTGAATAAAGTTTCTTTTGGTGGAATCGGAAGGCCAGCAAATATTTGATTTACCGTGTCTGCTAAACGAAGACCCGCCATCAAAATTCGCGAATCCACTTGCGGTGAATTTAAAGCCAGATATCGATTTTGGTCTTTATTATAAAGCTGATCGTAGGCTTGGGCTCGAAGATTGATGGATTCATTCATCCATGTTTCTGTATCGGACGATTGATATACAAATCGTGACATTGTGTAGGCTTTCACAAGATACTGGGCATAGGCAATACTAGCTTGTTGCAACGACATGCTCGGTTTGATGATGTCCTTGTGTCCAGACAAAATAATTCCAGAGTCCCACACAGAATGTAAGTTCATTTTCGATCCAAACCAAACCACGGGAATATCATTTCCCCCTCGATCCTGCGGACGACCGGTGTGCAGAGGCTGATGAAGATCACCGATAAAATGAGTTATGAATTTAATGGCATCTGATTTTTCGGACAGAGTGCGATTTGAAGCTTTAATAATGTCTTTGCTGGCCAGGATGACTTCGACCAGTCCACCTAATGCCTTTTGTTCTGGAGTCATAGCCGCTAAACTTTGTAAGTAAGTCACGCGATCAGGAACGCTATCAAAATGATACCATTTTGTAGCTGAATAAGACGATCCGGCTTTTACAACGTCCGCCCAATTGGCCACGTCCGCCAGGGTTTGACGGTCGAGTAACTGCGCGATACCTGCTTTGGCCGCCGGACTTAAATTAGCGTCGGCAATCAATCCAACAGTACGGTGACCGATAGGTCCCCAAGCCAACGCATTCCAAGAAAAAGCCACCAGAAGAACCAAAATTTTTATTTGCATACGTTTATTGAATTAAAAACGGAGAGGTAAAGCAAACGTTCGATCTAAATAGCGCGATCGGCCAAACTTATTTAATAAAATTCTAACAGAGTTCTATCAGAAACTTTATACATACTATAAATTTGTTTCCGTTGAGATAGCGAAAATCTGATTATTTCTGAGTTACTTGCGGGTGACTATTGTTACAGTTTCTTGGAATTTTGTGATGTCATTCCAAATTATATCAAATTCGGGCAGACCATGGTTGAAAATGGATTCATGTTGGTAGTCTTTGTAAACAACAGTTTGAGTGTAGGCATCCGGAGTTTCTGTTTTCAATTGAGCAATTTCTCTTGTGAACAACTCAAAGTTACGCAAAGAAACTGATGGATCTTCAGCGCACAGAACGCTAGGACTAGAGTAAGAGTAACCATCGTCAAGCCTGCAAGATAAAATCGAAAAGCTAAGGGATTGCTGGCTCACAAAAATCCAGATATGCCGCTAGGGGAACTGTTCGAGAAGTTATGTTGGCATTTCAAATGCTTTTATTTTCGTGCAGCTATCTAAGACCATGCTTTCCATATGGTTTTGGGACAAGTTGACTTCGCCATGAGACAGCTTGTATTTTTGATAACGAGACTAAAAGTAAAATGAAGAAACTAGGAAATTCACAGTTAAATTTTTATTAACAAGGAAGGGTGTGTGGAAAAAAGTTGCCGTGTTGTCTTAACCGGTGGTCCTGGCGGCGGTAAAACAACCGCGGCTGATCTTTATCGCCGTGAGATCGGAGACGAAGTCGTTATTGTACCCGAAGCGGCCACGTTGCTTTATATGGGCGGATTTCCTCGCGGTGGGGAAAATGGGGTTCGTCGAGCCACGCAACGGGCGATTTACCATGTTCAATTGAATCTGGAAGACGCACAAGCGGCTCACTATAATAGCCGGATTCTTCTATGTGATAGAGGAACCGTCGACGGCGCCGTTTATTGGCCGAGTTCTTCCGACGATTTTTTTAAGCATTTGGGAACGTCTTTAAAAAAGGAACTATCGCGCTACGATGCAGTTATTTTTTTTGAAACAGCGGCCGTAGGGGGGATATCGATCGAGGGCGGGAATCCCACGCGCACTGAATCAATCGAGCAAGCTATACAGATAGATGCAAAACTGAAAGCGTTGTGGTCCCAGCACCCTAACTTCGTATTTGTCCCTCATGAAAAATCGTTTGTCAAAAAAGTAAATACGGGTCTTGAAGAGCTAGCTAAAATTGTAAATCACCAGCGAAAGGGAAGTATTAAGTAGCTTAGAAAGCCATAGCGGTAAACCAAAATAAGGCTAAGGCTATGGCCAGTTCTCCTCTTTTTATTTAAGGTGTAATCGCTACTTTTAAAACTCCATCGCGTTGATTAGCAAACAGGTCATACGCTTTTTCAATTTCATCCAGTTTAAATCTGTGAGTGACCAGCGGTTTTAAGTCCACGTTTCCAGATGCGACGACATTTAATAGTCTACGCATGCGCTCTTTCCCTCCAGGGCACAAAGTGGTAACCAGTTTGTGATCACCTAGTCCTGCGGCAAATGCATCCAATGGAAGAGTGAGTTTTCCGGAATAAACACCCAAGCTCGAAAGCGTTCCGCCGGGTCTTAAAACTCGTAAACAGGATTCAAAAGTGCCCTGAGTTCCAAGAGCTTCGATAGCCACATCAACACCTCGGCCATGCGTAGCGTCCATAATTACGGAAATAGGATCATGAGTTTTAAAGTTAATAGTTTTAGTGGCGCCAAGGCGTTTAGAAATTTCAAGACGTCCTTCTAAGCTGTCGATAGTATAAATCTCACTGGCACCTTTAAGTTTGGCTCCGGCAGTGGCGCAGAGGCCGATTGGGCCTTGGGCAAATATGGCAACGGAATCACCAATTCTGATTTGACCACTCTCTGCTCCGCCAAACCCTGTGCTCATAATATCAGGACACATTAAAACCTGTTCATCGCTCAGCGTAGAGGGAATCGCTGTTAAGTTGGCCATTGCGTTTGGAACCAATACATACTCAGCTTGGCATCCGTCGATACTATTTCCAAATTTCCAACCACCCATGGCATGGCCACCACATTGTGAATGATTGTTATCCAAGCAAGGGCTGCATTGGCCACAAGGGGTGATAGCGCCGACGATCACTCGCTGACCGATTTCGTAGCCACTGACCGCGCTTCCAACGGCCGCTATTGTGCCGACAGGTTCGTGGCCAATAGTTAGACCAGGTTTGACCGGATATTCACCTTTTAAAATATGGACATCCGTGCCACAAATCGTCGTGGTGGTAATTTTTAATAGTGCGTCTGTTGGACCGACTTCGGGAATTGGCTTTTCTTGAAGTTCAATTTTCCTGGGCCGAACGAAAACCGCGGCTTTCATTTTTTTCATAAGTATCCTTTGTTAGTTTTGTATTGGTTTTTCAATTAAGTTTTCTTCGCGAGGGCTGTACGGCCAGGATTTATCTGCAGTTGATTCTAAAATCTGCTGGTACGGTACCTTTTCAATTATTTGATGCAAAATATTCGCGAGTTTTCTAGCGGTCGAATTAAAATCATTTTCTACTGTGATAGAAATGTATTGGGGGTGTCGCATCCATATGTTCTTTGGGCCTTTGGATAGGTGAGGGTAGATTTCGTCGTGGTCCGTTGGAGACACCAATTGTAAAACCCAATCATATCTTTCCGTCTCGGCTTTCAAAGTACTGTGGATTTCGTCGAAGAATGATTCTAAACTGTCAGGCCAGTATTTTAAAACATCTAAAGTGCTACCATGACAAACAACAATTTTATCGGCAGATCCCAAACATACTAATTCTTCGAGTTCTTTTTGAAAGAAAAAGAGGGCGCGTTGGTAGTGCTTTAAAGCTAAAATATTTTTAGGCTCGGGCAATTGATCTCTTTTTATTATTTCAAATTTATCGGGAACTAGAGATATTTTTTCTGGATACTGAAATTGTAGAATGTGAGCTAAGGTTGTTTTTCCTAAATTGGGTTGTCCAACAAGTGCGAGTTTCAAATCGGCCTCCCTTTACTGAGTTAAAAACAGTCAGATACTATCTATTTTAAGACTGCAACGTGAATGCCATGAATTTACTGTAATGATCTTCTACCATGACCGCTGAATTTGAAATTATACTTAGCGCTAAAATGAGGATTGGGAAAAAATGGTAGGACTAATGACTTTTTGTCTCAAATTTTGAATTGAATCTCGATTGATTGATGTAGTTTGGATTTGGCCTGGATGATGCATCGTCGGAAATTGAACGGCGAACCAATTAAGGCTCGAGCAAAATTGAAGGAGTAAAATATGAAAACAGATTCACAAATTCAAAATGACGTGATTCAAGAATTGAAGTGGGATCCCAGCGTCACTCACGAGCATATTGGCGTAATGGTTGATGACGCAATCGTCACTTTGTCTGGCACAGTGCCAACTTATATCGAAAAATGGGCTGCTGAAAAAGCAGCGCAAAAGGTAGCGGGAGCTAAAGCTGTCGTTGAAAAAATCCAAGTTAAATTGGCAAGCTCTAGTGAGCGCGACGATAATACTATAGCTAAAGCCGTTGTTCAACAGTTCAAATGGAACGTTCAGGTCCCAGAGCAATTGGTTAAAGCGAGTGTGGAGGATGGCTGGGTCACTTTATCTGGGGAAGTCGAATGGGATTTTCAACGAAATGCGGCTGCAAAATGCATCAGAGGTTTAGCAGGAATTCGTGGTGTGTCTAATAGCATCACAATTAAAGCTAAAAAGGTTCAGCCGGAAGTAATTAAGCAAAAAATTGAAGAAGCTCTTAAACGAGAAGTCGAACGTGAAGCGCAAAAAATTAAAGTTGATGTCAATGGAAGCAAAGTCACGTTATCCGGCAATGTTCACTCTTTCCGCGAAAAATGGGATGCAAGGGGAGCGGCGATGAGCGCACCTGGAGTTTCGACCGTTGACAACAATTTGCAAATCTCTCCTTACTAGAGGTTGCAACTAACTCCAGCACCAAGGAGCTGTATATGTTTTTAGAAAATAGAACGCAGGCTGGGTATTTGTTAGGTTATCAGCTTATTAAATACAAAGGAACAGATTCGTACGTACTGGCGCTACCTCGCGGGGGAGTGCCAGTTGCCGCTGAGATTGCTTCGATACTTGCCTTGCCTTTAGATATTTTAGCCGTAAGAAAAATTGGTGCGCCTCTTCAGCATGAGCTTGCGGTTGGGGCCATTTGCGAAAATGAAGATCCTGTTTGGATGCATGCAATCTTGTCAAAGTTAGGTTTACAGCCAGACGACATGGGCGATGCGGTAGAGAAAGAGCGAAAAAGGATACGTCGGCAAATTAAAATCTTTCGTAATGGTCGTTTGCTGGATAATCTTGTCGGAAAAACAATTATTGTTGTAGATGATGGCCTTGCTACAGGAGCGACGATGTTAGCGGCAATTGATTTCCTCAAACGAAAAAATGTTCGAAACGTTATTGTCGCAGTTCCTGTTGCTGCGGAAAGTTCGATCGACCGAATAAAAACTAGGGCGAGTGAATTAATAACTCTTAAAACCGTCAAGCACCTTAGATCGATTGGCGAGTGGTATAATGACTTTAACCAAGTTTCGACTTCGGAAGTAGTATCTATTATAGATAAATGTTCTAAAATTAGAAATAATGCAGAGAGTGCTCTGCATGAATACTAATTTCAGTTGGATCTAAATTTTTGTTGTGCAAATTTAGTTGGTGATTGTTTTTAAAAGCAATCACCAACGTTGTTATCTCTATAAAAAAGTATTAGGTAGTTACCTGTGGTGTTTCTATCGTGGCCTCTTTACGAGCTTTATTTTGTGGGACTGTTCTGTCAGTTTGAGCTTTTAGCTGGCTTCTTGCGGGCCTAGGACGATGGAAAACAAGGACAGGACATTTTGCTTGTAAGAGAATATCTCTAGCCGTTCCGCCGAGCAAAGCTTGGGACAGTCGCCCTTGGTGACTCGATAAGGCAATTAGATCCACATTCTGCTTTGACGCCAATTCCAGTATTTCTTTAGCTAAAGATTTTTTTTGCCGTTGAACAATCGATTCGCACTTAACGCCACCGGACCTAATCTGGTCAGCCATTTTATTCAAATCTTTTGCCGTCGCTTTTTCGGCATCTTTTTGCATTGATGCCCAGTCTACCGCCATGGAAAATTCGGCATAGCTAGGCACAAACAGGTTAGGATTTTCTACCTGATTAAACAATACAATTTTCGACTTAAGTGGTTTGGCTATCATTGCTAAAGATTCCAGAGCCGTTTTCGATTCACGAGAGAAGTTGGTTGGGAATAAAATAGAAGACACTCTATTTGTAGTTACAGCGGACTGATTCAGCAATAGTACCGGAACTCGGGACGTGGCTACTAGTGTTTCTGAGAAACCGCCCAAACGGAAAGGGTTCCATGTTTTTTTTGCACGTGTATTTGCGAATATAAAAGAAGCATTCGTTTTTTCGGCATACTCTGAAAGCGTTACGGCCATTTCTCTACTAGAGAGACTTCGTGAATAGACAACATGCGAAGGCAGTAGATTTTTAACGTTAGCTTTCTTAAGATAGGCATTTAGAGTTTTATAAGCGAAACTTTCTATCCCCTTGTCCCGTAGTGTCGTTAATTTTATGTAATAGTCGTCAGTTGATTGCGAAAAAACCGCGACGGGTTGAATCTGACAATTTAATCGTTTAGCCCAAGTTTTAATTTCTAAAAATATTTTTTTGGCCTCCTGTGGACTTTGCAGAGGATCGACGGCCCAAATGATTCTTTTTTTATCCTTGGCTTCTATATTTTTAGTAGGTGATTTCATTTTATCTCCTGGTTAGCGTTGCTTTGTGACATCTTGTTGATGCAAGGAGAGAGCCAATTCGATATATCAGAATTTTCAACTGCAAACCGGCCGACCAGAGAGAATATCTTTGACTCGTGTTTGATATCTAGAATCATTTAGTTGAGGATTTAACTCCGAAAGAAATCTATTTTGAAAATAAAATTCAGATCTGACATCATTTTTATTAATGGCAGAGACAAAATCTGAAACCATTTTCCAGTTGGTCATTTCATGGTTTTTGCTAGTATCTGTTGGGCCACCGGCTTTTCTGCTAATGCGTTTCATTATGAATTTAATAATGAAACCGTATTTTGTATATTCCAAAGAGCCGGCGAAAGAAGCCACAAAGCTAGGGGTTAAACTAGATTGTTCGCAAAGTTTCAACAGTAAATAGTCATCGGCTTTCCTAGCTGAGGGGTTTGGATCTGCCGCATTTAGACTTACAGTAAAAAAATTAACCTCAGTGGATTTCAACAACTCTGAATTTACACCCATCCATTTCAAAATTTGTTTTGGGAAGCGGCTAGTGTAAACAGGGGTTCCAACAATGATTCTATCTACGGGATAGTTTATCTTTTCTAAAGATTGATGCTTGGATAATTCAAGGATGTCCAGTTCGTCGTCTGTTTTCATTGATAATTTAAGTTCTGCTTCCATCTTCTCGGCTATTTTTTGGGTCTGTCCATAATTTGATTGGTAAACGATAAGTGTTTTCATTCTAACCTCTGATAGATTCAAAGCAATGGTAGTGCCAGTTGTTTGGATCAGAAATGGCGAGTTTTGCTGAGAATACTTAGATGAAAGCGACAATTTGTCTTTCAGGCGAGACATATTGTCTTGCAGACGTTTAGATTATTTTGTTAGTCGCACAGGTTTCCACAACTAGGCACAGTTACTGCACGATATTTTTTCGTATCTCGACGAAAGGACTTGGGTGATACATGGGAAAAATTTTGAATAAAAAACACATACGATTACCGTTTCTATTTTTGGGAATAATACTGCTAACTATGGGTCTACTGTATGATAAATGGTGGTGGCAGTCAGGAGCCGCGATTCTACTTTTACTATTAGCAGAAGTGATATTTGCGCTGATTGTCCTCGATTAGAAGGCTCTATTTATTTTGCTATAGAACTAAATTCACGTAGACTACTTATAAAAAAACAAAGTGTACCCAGCAAATTCGTGGTGGCTGCGGTAACAACAAAGCCTTGCTCGCCCAAAGATCGGACGGTGCTAATACAAGGCTTATGAACTCTTAGAAGTCTGGATATTCCATCTTACATATAAGAAATTTATATGACATCGTTGATATAATTGAGTTTTTTGATTGAAGGTCGCCTCGCATTATCAGAACACTATTTTGGGGCGCAAGGGATTGTATTGTCGACCAACCTAGCAAAACCCAAAGATGGAAAAGTCTTTTCTAGTGACTGATTTAAAATCAACCGCCTACCCTCAGACCTTCCCCAAAAAAAGCTCCTCCAATTTCCCAAACCGCTCCGTCTTCACCCCCGCAAGCACCAATTCCTTCCCAGAAGTCGGGTGCACCAAACGCAGCTCGGCCGCAAACAAACAAAGCCCATTAATCCCCAGTTGATCGCGAAAGAATCGATTGTGGTGAGAATCCCCATGCTCGCGGTCTCCCACTAATGGATGCGCGCACATATCGAAATGGCGACGAATTTGGTGCCATCGTCCCGTCTGCGGCAAAACCTCTAGCCAGGCATAGCGACTGGTTGGGTGTGGGCTGTTAATTTTGTAAGGCAATTCAATTTGCGACAACGTTCGATAGTGAGTAATCGATTCCGCAATTTCGCCGGTTGAGGCTATCGGCAATGGTTTTTCAATCAAACCATTTGCCTCAGCCATCCAGCCACGAATGGCGGCATAATATGTTTTTTTCACCTGACGAGTTTTAAACTGATGATTGATATTTGCCGTGGCCTCTTTAGTCAGACCAAAAATCATCACACCTTCAGTGGCGGCATCCAAACGGTGGGCCGGGAAGGCGCGCAGGTCATGTTCCTGAAGAAGCCATTTCGTCAATGTCGGCAGCATTGGCGTGCGACCCTTAAATTTATAATCTGGGGGATACACAAACCAGCTCGCCGGCTTTTGCAAAACTAAAATATCCTCATCTTGAAAGAGGATTACGGGAAATTCTGCTGGTTGTGGTGCTTCAAACATCTAGAGGGTTTATCAAAATAGTATTCACTTTGTCCAGAAATCGAATTTAAGGAATTCCTTAAAATTTGCTTAAGTCAGAAATAAAGTTTGATTCATCCTAGGACAATTACTTCCAGGCAAAAAAATCGATATTCAGCTGATACACATGCTCCGGCTCAGATTTCTCGGTTTGTTTACGGGCCTCTTCTAGTAAAGAAAGGATTTGTTTCCTCAGTTTTGTCTGAAAACCAGTGTCGGCTGAAATGAGAGCGGAAAAGAAATAGTCATTTTCCTCTTTTTCGCGATTTAGTTTTTCAATTGTTTTAAGACGTTGGGAAACAGCAAATGTTTTGAAAGCAGCGGAGTTTTCAGGCAAGTGCTGGTTGAAGGATTTTACTTCAAGCTTTGATCCTTTACGTGTTACTAATCCCCAATTTTCGAGTTTTCGAATTTTCTTTTCTAGTTCGGTGGGTAATATCTTTAATATATCGCTAATTTTTTCCGAAGACTGCGCGTACTCAGGAATTGTAAGTAGTAGGTGAGTCAGGTGCAAATTAAAATCTGAATAGTATTCCCACGTTTTTTCAGAATCATGTACTGTATTTAGCTTAACGGCAGCTTCCGTTTTTAGGCGGCTGTTGCGAAGGGATTCCATTTTCTTTTTTAAACGTTCCCGACGTTTTAAATGAATAGACACTTGGAAATCACGCATGCAATCGACAAAGTCGGCTTCGATTGGGGAAAGTCCTAAATACTCGCATGCAGAATATAGCTGATCGGCGCTCAAGTGACCTTTTCCATTAAGGACTCGCGAAAGATAGGTCTTTTGAATACCGCACGCGTTCGCCATTTTCTCGAAGGTATAGCGTTGGCCATACTTATGGCGAAGATCATTTGTTATATCGCGCACTAAGATTTTGTAGTCGGTATAGGTGTAAATATCCATGTTAACTTTTAGTGTAATATAAAGTTGATATATTGTTAACTAGTTAATTTACTATTTTCTTTGCTGATGAGAGTTTGGGTTCAAGCCAAGACTGAACTTGGTGAACTTAACTGGTGAACTTAACTAAGGAGAAAGTATGAAACTATATTCGATTTTATTAGCTATTTTAACCGTCACTCAAGTAAATGCTGCGGTCTACGATTGCAAAACATTCGTAAACGCAGAGCCTAAGGCAACTTTTACCTTTGATACCGATACGCAAAATCAAGTGAGTGCAAAAATTTCAGAGAGCAAAAATGCAGGGTGTGTACTGTTCAATAGTCAGCCAAAATTACTAAGCTGCTATATTGGAATTGAAGGCCAATCCGCTTCGGCAGTTGCCCGAATCGATACACCTATGTTGGCTGCTGGTCTGTATTTGGAAAAAGAACACAATACTGTGGTTTGTGTAAAACAATAACAATTTGCTTTCCCAAAGCAGAGTTGGTAGGGGTTTCTCATGAAGAAAATTATTTTCTTAAGCTTTATTTTAAGCTCGCTGGCATTTGCGGGTGGCTCATGGTCAAGCGGTGGGGGAGGCCTTCTAAAAGACTCTCGTAATCCATGGTTTTTGAATAATATTTCTACGGTTCGATATTGCATTCAGATTGATGAGAAAAATTTTGGAGTATCGGCAGAATTTGCCGATACTCAAATTCAGAAATCAATTGCGTATTGGAAAAAGCAATTCTCGTTTTCAATAACGCCAACACTTACAGATTTCGGTCCTTTAAAAATTGCCACTCAAACTTTTAATCTGGTTCGATGTGACGATAAGCTATTAGATATAAAATTTCAGTTTGGTGTTTTAGACAACGAACAATTTCGTTATTTACAAAAACCAAACGATTTTGGTGCGGTCAGCGTCCGTACCGATTACGTTCCGTCAACAATGAGTGCTAAGGGTTTTATATATGTTTCTCCAACCCAAGGATCACTGGCGTTTCGCGGGGTTGGAAAGAAACAAGATATTTGGAAACAAAACGAGGGAGCACTTTTGTACCTAACATTGGTTCATGAGATGGGCCATGTTTTTGGGTTACCTCATATGGGCAAACTGGGTGATATAATGTCAGAGTCATATGTAGAAATGATTCTGCAGGCACCCGAGGATGCAAATAACTTAACTGGAATTTCAAGTTTCTTTTACGAGCTGCCAGATCGGATGGAAACACTCTGTTTGAAGAATTTCATGGTTCAGGGGCGTTCATTTGATATGCAGACTATGTTAGATAATTGGAGAAAATTTTTTGATCTAAATCAAACGGATTCGTGTTTAAAAATTATTTTTGAGCATCAGGCCCAGCAAGGTTTCAAAAATACGAAAGTGATATTTTACTTTGGAAGCTCTGCCGCGACTTTGCGCGAAGTCGGTTATGCTGATGTCGCAGTTCAAGGATTTGCACCGGTTAATTATTACTTAATTTGGCTGCCGGAAGGTCAGACGGTTTTCTCCAAGAATGATATTCAGTTCAATTTGCCTGGTATACCAGGAGCTGCTTTGTATTCATATACTAAAACAGGTACCTATGAGTCTAAAAGTCCACTACCGAAACGATCTTTGATTGTGCAGTTTACTCAAGGCAGTGGATCAATTTCAATCACTGGAATTGTAGATAACGAAATTATCACTATCCGTTAAACTTTGCTTTAGCGCCTAAAGGTTGAAATCTATTACACGGCTTGAACCGTAGAGCCGAAACAGCAGAGCCCTAAACTTCAACGATCGTCTTTAAAACAGAGTCGCGATAAGATGAAGCCAGTTCGGCTTCATCTACAAGATCAATCGTAAACGGAAAACGAGACTCTTCTATGTCTTCCTTAATACGCGATAAAAAACCAGAAGGTAGAGTAGCGCCACCCAGCCTAAAAAGAATATCCACGTCCGAATGCGGATGGTGCTTCAAGTTAACCCGTGATCCAAATATGAATACGTGTGCGTTGTGATTTTTGAGTGGCTGTATCACCAGCTTATTGAGCAACTGATACTGTTCTACTGTCATGCCAAACTTCACGAAATTTGACCTAATTGAAAAACCAATTTTTTAACTTCATCTTTGAACAATAAAATTTGTATAAAAACTTTTTTAGCAGTTTCTTCATCATAAGAATGGCTTGAGCTATTGCGGGCTTCGATGAAATCAAGCCATGCTTCAGCAGAGGTAATCAAATCGGCTCGGGCCATTTCTCGCACAGCTTGCTTAGGAAACTTCGTTTGTGAACCTAATTTTTTGACGGAAACTTTCCACGACAATTCAATGCAGTATTCGAAACGTTGAATACAAGCATCGCGGGCGATTTTAAATTGAACATCGTTGTTTTTAACTTGCTGTGAAAATTGCAGGGCTTCATCAAGTGTGCTGATTGCTTTTTTTAATTCGTCAATCGAGACATCTGTGGCCATGATCTGCTCCAAAAAAGCATCTCTTTAAGTTGGTTTTTTAAAGAAAAGAAATGGATGGGTAACTCGCTAATCGAGTAACCCATTAATTCTTCTGATGATTCTAGACCCATGTTACCAAAATGTTACCACAGCTGTCCATCATTTTCGCTTTAACTGCACAACGTTTCCTAGGTTCTCTTCGATCTGAGGCACTTGGATGTTTAATCCTTCAGTAGCTCCCTCAATATCCTTACCGGACAATCGCAAGTAGCCTTGCGTGGTCTTTAGGGAAGAGTGGCCGACGATGGCCATGACCTTAGAAAGTGGAACCCCGTTGTTAAGCATCTGCGTTATGAAAGTTGCACGAAGATCGTGAAATTTCACAGGGGTAATGCCTATTTCCTGGCAGAAACTTTTAAGCACTTTTGCTTGGTCTCCCTGGTTCCACTCCCACAATCTGGGAAGTACAAACTCAGAGTCCTTTGTGTAGTTTGCTCGAAGTTCCTCGAGAAATTTTCGGCCTTCATTTGATATTGGATAAATCCGGTTTTTAGCAGTCTTGGTTGGCCCTTCGCCGTTGTAGCGTGTCCAAGCTTTGCTGATGCTGATCTTTCCAGTGACCATATCAACATCGGTCCACCTTAAGCTGTACAGCTCGCCTGAACGCATTCCAGTTAGAAGTGCCAAAGTCCAGTGAGGGAAGAATCGGTGCTCTGTGCGCCGAGCTTCCGTCAATAAGACTTCGATTTCACTTTTGTTCAAAACTGCTTGGTTTGCATCAGCACACCGAACTCGAATTCCTACAGCAGGATTTCGAACAATGATGCCTTCCTCAATCGCAACGTTAAAAACACGTTTCACGATTTTTAGAAGTCCTCTTTGAGTGTAGCTAGAAGTTCCTTTGCAGTTTTCAAAAATCACTTTGTGAACATCGCTAGGTTTAATGTCGTCGAGAAACATTTCGTTCCAGACAGGATCAAACCATTTATTTAAACAGTGCTTATAATTGAAGTAGGTCGATGTACGATACTCAACTCTATACTTTTCAAGCATATGTTCAATCCATTGCTTCCAAGTGATTTTTGTTTTGTGACCTTCTAGGTTCATTAAGATTTCAAATTCCGCTTTTTTAGCTTCACGTTCGTTCTGAAATCTTTTTCGCTTCGCAACTTGCTTGCCGGATTTATCTCTTATTTTTACAAAGACTTCATAAATTGGTTTGCCATCGATCATCAATCTCGTTATCGCCATAAATTACTCCTTTCGTTCTTCTCGCGTTTCGCGAAGAAGTGAGTGGATGTAATTCACGTTGAATCGAAGTTGATTTCCAAAATACCGACATTCTATTTGCCCGCGAAATTTTCTAATTCGTAGAGCGTTGGGACTAATCCCTAGAAGGGCGGCGGCAACCTTTGTTGAAGCCCACATGGGTTCTATTTTATTTTCAAAGAGCTGTTGTTCGTTAGAGCTTTGGATTTGTGATCCAGACATGAGTGTACTCCTGAATCTTGCTCTCAGCAAGGCTGAGAAAGATAACTTGAGATGTCAGGAAGTCGCGCAAGTGATCTATATTCTTTTTAAATCAACAAGTCAGTTATCCACAGATTTTTCTGTGGATAAGTCGAATGCACTTTTTGAAGCGCGACGTTTGGAACTGTCGGAGATCCCCAAATGCTCTCTAAGGACTTTTTTAATTTCACTAGGTAAATCTCCGTCGTCACCAGCTTTGCGTAGCAGGGCTCTTAGAACTTTCTTTTCGTCAAAATGAAGAAGGCGAAGATTTTTAATTTCTGAATCTGAAAATGATTTTGCATGATTTGAAATAAGCAAATTAACAACATCTGATTTTGTCACTTCACCACCTTCAAATCCATCGTTAGTCCTGCGAACCAATTCCTCTAGAGCATCGTTAGATTCTTTCTGAATCACGACTCGATACTGATCATCTTCAGCAGACTTTATCTTCTTTGTTTTCGTTTTTTGTTTTCCTGTCTTTGTTCCTTCTTCTCTCTCTTCTTCTTTTATTAATTCATTCATAATAATTATTCCTATTCTTACATATTACCCCCGCCGTTTCTGTCTAGTCCTAGTTACTGACCACCTTCAATCGTAGAGTGGGGGTGGTCAGTAACGGCTCGAGGACGCCGACAGGAGCGGCGGGGGTGGTTTTGTTAGCAATTCTCAGTCTTTAGTCGTTTTATCAAAATCAACAGTATCTAAAATAAATGAGCTATCGAATCGATAACGACTCATTTATTCTGCATTTTGAATCTGAACTTTCTCGCGGCCGTCGATCCAGGTTCCTAAAGAACATACTGTGTTCTGACATCGAAGATCTGCAAGCACAGGGTCAGTCAGCCAATCCATTTTCGACATAAATCCAATTTCTGCGCCCGCTGAAGGGTAGAAGAATTTTGATGCCGAGGTGATGACTGCGTTCTCAATTTGCTTATTCCCGCATACAAAAATAATAAGATCTAAGTTTTGTGCGAATGAATAAGCATTTAAAATTCGCTCATATCGTCGTTTTTCTTTTTGTGTAAGCTCAATTTCGATTGCAACCCGTATAGGTTTAAACGGTGCCTTAAAATTTAAAATTGCATCTGGATACTTTGGATTTTGGCTTTTTGATTCAAGTTGAATGGCTCCCTGTTTTGTTTTCTTGAATTCAGATTCTACCTTCCAAGTCTCAAGAAACCCGCGATCTTCAATCAAAAGTATACCTCGAAGTGCAATTTCATCGTGCCTGATTATCCCAGTGTACGGGGGCGATACGGGCTGTTGAACTAGTAAGTCTTGCAGTTCTCTCTTCTGTTTATTGAGTAAGTAGACGTCTGCCATCCGATCATCAGAATGTTTGTTGAAGAATCCAGAATTGATGAGTTCGCTCCATCTTCTATTGACTGAACTTTTAGGTCGATTCCCTAAAATGAATTCTTTGAACAAAGCCTTTGTGATAAAGCCTGTACGCGCAGCAAGGTTGATTGCTTCAATCGGAATAATTTTTGGACGAGGCATTACTCCTCCCAGCGAGCTGGTTCTGAAATAATGTATTCGTAGTGTCCTTCAATGTACTTGTTTCCTGAGATCCGGCCCTCTACCCAACGAGATTCTACTTTGGGATTTTTAAGTGTCGGCATCGCACCATCTCTGGCTTGAGGTGCCGAAGCCTTCCCTTTAAGAAAGGCCTCTCGCTTCTGAGAATCAAGTTCTTTGTAACTTAGGTCTCCAACAATAGTTCCAGCCATGGCACCAACTGCCGTACCGAGTATGACATTTCGGGTTCGATACTCTCCATTTTTTCCTGGGTCGGCGATGTGACCTATTAGTGCGCCAGTTCCCGCGCCAATAGCTGCGCCAAGCCCAGCAGATTTTCCTTGGGTTGCGCAACCTGAAGCAAGTAACAGCGCACCTAAGTAGATGAATGCTATCAGAAGATATTTATTTTTAAATTTATTCATGGATTGTCCTTTTGAGTTTGTAGTTTCTGTTTTTCAGAAGGACGCGCGAGTGAAAGTGGTTGAGCAATTGTTTTAATAGCAGGCTCAAGAGGTATGGTCGGTAAGTCGTCCCACTTTTTAAATTTCATATGTATTGTTTTGCTGCCTCGTTCATGCGGCACGATCATAATTCCTTCCCCAACTCCGAGGTCTTTTTTAAACTTGTTTGGATGGATGATGAATTCATCCACTTCTCGAAGACTTTGATCGCCTGTGGTTTCCGTTTTTAGGAATCCTTTTTTTGCTCGCTCAGTTGATTTAAGCGCTTTTGCTGTGCCGATTACGCTTGAAAAATATTCTGCTGATTCTGGGTCATTACCGCGCATGAACACTTTCAGATTCGCATTTGTTAGTATTGAATTGGCGACAGCATCTCCCAATGCTTTGATGTCTCCTAATGCTTGATGGGCGAACACAATGCCTACGTTCGCACTTCGAGATTTATTTAGAATTGTCACAAAACCTGGATACAGATACTCAGAAAAATCATCGAGAAAAACAGAAAAAAATTTTGGATTTCCCTTCTGGCTTCGGTGGCGATTAGCTACAGAACTTTGAAGTGATTGCAGAATCATCTTGCCTGATGCTGTGCCTAAAAATGGCGAAAGCAAAACTGGCAGCTGAAAATATACAATCAAGTTATTACTGAGCGCTTTTTCCAAAGTGATTTCAGGATTCTCGCAATTAAATAGCTGTGCTGTCTCTCCGAATGCAAAGTGACTGAGCGCTGTCGTTAGACCACTTGTTCTTGTTAAGCGCTCGTTTAACGGAAGTGAAGCAAAGTTTTGAGCCCAATCTTTTTGTTCGTTAACAGTGGTTCCTTGAACAACAGTCTTTAAGTATTGCGGGTCTGAAATAGCCTGGTGAAGTCGTTGAAATGTTGGGATCACATTCGCAGATATGAAAATTCTCATTACTTGTACAAAGATTTCATACTGCAAGCTTCTGTAATGCTGATTTTCAAAATCAAATGCATTGAACACACGCTCAGAAATTTCCTCTGGGGTTCCTCCGATCAAAGGATTAAATTGATGTGAGCTTGCGATGTTTCCCAATGAAAACAATCTGAAATCTTTTTGGCGTCCGGCTTTTACGGTATAAGACCAAAGTTTATCTAACAGTGAGCGATCTGCTTTCCCATCAATCAGAATTAAACCGCGACCTGCTTCAATGTCCTGAATTGCCCATGGCAAAATCACAGATTCAGTCTTTCCGGCATTCGTCGTTCCGATGACTTGTGTATGCATAGCTCTTTGCTTGGTCTTTATGTAAACGTCTTGATTGTCAATCGTAGTTCCGCAATAGGCCGAACCGGTTTCATATCCGAGGATGGCCTTCTCTTGTTCCTTCTTTGCTAAAGCAATTTCAAACTTTTGAAATAGAAAGTAGATAGCCCCCGAAAATAAAATTCCAACGATAACAGAAAATAAAATTTGAAATTCGGGGGTGCTAAATTTTAGCCTCATTGATTCAAGGTATTTTGAGCCCACTGCATATAGGCCAAAAATCGCAAGTCCCCAGATGAAGAGCATGTCATTGTTGTTGTCAGTTCCCATAAAATGAACCAGGGTCTCGAAATTGATAGGGTTGATTAATGATCACAATAAATTCTTTGCCCGCTCTTACTTCGATCCATTTCTTTTCTTTTTTAAGATCTTCGGCCCAAGCTTCAGCACGATCTTTTGCCGTCTCGGCCACTGCGGTTTTCATTCCATTTTCATGGCCACCTTGCGATGCTCCTAATTGTCCGCGCTGAATTGAGCCATCTGCGTAGGCACCTATGAATCGTGTTAGCGTTTGACCAACTGTGTTTCTGAATGCCGCAGAGTTTACTTTTCCTTCAATTCCATACTGGCCATCATTTCCTAGAGCAATAGCAGAAATTTGACGTTCTCGACCATCTGGCATCTGCAACGATCTAAATGTGACGGTTGCTCTTTCAGAGGACTCGTCGAATGCAATTTCACCAATGAGCCTTGCCCCCCTAGGAATTGCATTACTGCCTTCATGTTCGACGTCCGAAACTACTGTTGCAATCACAGGTACTGATTCTGTACTTAAGGTCACTGAGTCATTCAATCTGACCTTTATTTTTGAACCGGGCGACAGCTGAGTCTTTGAGTCAACTCCAGTTCGTCCGATGATCATTGAACTACTTCGATCAGGTTTAGCACTTGATCCAAAACTTGAAGGACTGCCACCAGAGCCATTAAGATAATCAATTGAACGAGGAGCAATTCCACTATTCATTTGTGACTGTTGCATCTGCGCCCATGTGTCAGTAGTAGGATTCGACTCAGACATCGATTGGATTCTATATCCATTGCTGTCGATCTTCTCAGAAAAATCACTAGTTTCAGGCTGTGTTGTCGGCATTAACAATAGAACCACTACGACTAAAACAATTCCCGACAGAACTGAAACTTTTAACGCTTTCCAATTGAAGTCTCGCTTTTTAGTGAATGGCTTTTGTTCTTTCAGATAGAGCTTTGATATTCGACCTATTAACGTTGTACTTTCATTTGTTTCCATGAATCCACCTTTGGTATCGTGAGATAACTCAGTTTCTTTCTTCTCAATTCGATTCGCAGAGGTTCATCAAAACTAATATCGGATTTTAAAATCTGAATGACGCCGTTGACGCTTGTCTGAGGTCCAAGATTTAAATTCGATACAAAGAGATTTTGAATAACTTTGGTTTGTCCGTTCTGTGTCAACCAAATCCAATTTGGGTCAAACTTTTCATTTTTAGATGATGAGATTAAGAACTCAATCGCGATTAGATTTTCTCGAGGTGCGCCAACCTTTCGAGTTTCTAGAATTAGATTTTCATTCTTCAAACTATTTGAAAACCTGCGCCATGGTGTCGTGGGGGACCTGGTAGGTGTTGCCTTTGGTGATTCTAAGTAGACAACGTAATCAGCATTAGATTCAGACCCAGTAATTAATTGAACGTTGTATCGTTTCCAGTCTGTGTACACATACAAATTGCTTTTAGCACTTGATTGCAATGGCTTGATTGTGATGGCTTGATCTAGATACTCCACTTTAAAAGATTCCTGATCGCCGACCACAACGCTATTCGGTCTGTCTGGGACTTGAATGATTGTCGCAATTCCAATCGCGGTTTTCACTGTAACAATTTGATCGCCTGATACAGGAACCTTTCGAACTCTTGCAACGGCTAATTCTGAAAATGATGCTAAAATGAAGAGACAATTTAAAAGTTTCATAAGCTTTCCTTTTCTTTTACGAAGTACACTCCCCATGGGTTCTCTTTTGTGCGATCTCCATTTTCAAAAGTAAGTTCGACTTTTAAAGGTCCGGCGGCCATCATTCCTTGAATTGAGGTAATTCTGTCTCCGGCAACGGTCACAGTTTTTGACTGTAAATTAACGTTAACTGCGTTCGCATAAGCTCTTTGTGAGACCTGTTTCTCAGATGAGAATTTGATCACATTGGAAACAGCGGCAAGATATGCTTTTTTACTTATGGGGTGAATGAAGGCGTCCGCAAGTTCTAAATTTTTCACCACATTGGCTGGTTCCCATTTATACCTAAGTGATATGTATTTTTTTGCAGCCTGCTGAATTTGATCTTCGGGCTTGGGGAGCTTTTCGATCTGATTCAATTCAATAGCGCTTTCGCTAAGGCTGATGACAATTGGTGGTTTAAATCCAAGTGTCATTAGTGTGATCAATGCAAAAACGGCCAGACCAAGTGCTGCAACAGAAAAAAGTTTTAAAAATTGATTAGAGTTCATCAAGTCAGACAGTTGCTTAGGAAAGTTGTGGTTGAGAAGGTGCTCTTTATAGTTTTTCATGAAACTCCTTTGTAAGGATTGTGTTTAGGTCTTTGGAATCGTTGAACTTGGTTTCGCGCAAAAGTGCTTGTGGTATTTAAGGCCATTCTACTTTTTGTAGCGACAATCGCTGCACGAGCTGGTGCTGCTACCATTGCTGCAACCGCTGTTGCTCCTAAAGTTGACGACATGGATTGCAAACCAGATCCTACAAGAGATTTAACCATCATTGGAGTGGCTAACATTGCAATCGCAATTACAAAATTCATCACGATCAGCGTTAGATAGTTTCCTTCGGCTTTGTACGCATCGCCAAATGAAAGTGCTGTCAACATTGCGCCAAGTATTGCCCAGACAATCTTCCAACTAGCGACTTCCATCATTCCTTTAAACAGATTGATCGTAATTTGGCTCGTCGATGCAAAAAGATTGAAAAGCAAAAGTAGTGGTGAAGTGACCATAAAAAAGATCCAAAAAAAGTGATACATTGCAATCGTGATGTAGCGAGCGATATAAAGAACAAGAAAACTCAAAAATGAAAGCACGGCTATGATCAAATCATTAAATTGAAGTAGCAGGCTTGTTGTGGACGCAGAGTAAGCTTCACTTTTCTCTTGGGCCATTCGAACCATGACATCAATTGAATTTAAGGCGTCAATTTTCTCAGTTATTCCGTCAGCCACAAATATGATGGCTCTGCTAATATCAGGAAAAGCCACCAATAATAGCGTTGCAATAACTGCTCGCTTAAGAATATCCAAAAACTCAATACTTCCTTGTGGTGAGCGAAACCAAGCCATGGAAATTGAAAGCGCGAAAAAAACTGGAAGCATTAGGTAGTAGATCGTCACGAACTGTTGGTGGAGATCTTTCATCAGAGAACCTAGAAGTTCAAATTGTGGCATTTAGTTTCCTCCTTCAAGTGTTTTTAGTTTTGTTTCCTTAGGCAAGGTGCCAAGCGCATTTGATAAACCATCGTACTGAGATTTAAATTGAGCCGATTGCAGTTTCTCTTTTCTGTTTTGTAGAGCCATATTTTCAGACATCATTTTTAACATCATCGAATTGGTTCTTAAAACTTGAGTCGATACACCAATTAGAACTGCTACGGACTGTGCTGTGAGCTTTGCTGCCCCTTGAGGACTAACTCCTTGGGAATGATTAAATATTCTTTTGCTCTCTTCATCAGCTTGATCAGCAAATCGAAACAAGTTTCCGTTCATTGCAATGCTTTCAGATACAGATCTGTCTTGAGCCGCTTGCAGTCGCATTTCAGCTGTCTGAGGAATTCGACCATACAAGTCGGTAATTACGTTCAGCACTCGATCTGCTGTCGCCAAATCACCATAAAGCCCTGGATTAAATCGCGGGTTAATCATCTGGAGGACAGTTAGCCCATCCCGAATTCCTCGATTGATATCTCTTAAAAGATTTAATGAGTCTGAACCTGTTGACAGAATTTGGCGCAGTTGAACAAGCTGCTGAATAGCGTTTGCTAAAATCTGAGTGAGGATGACGACATCACCACCAAATAAATCAGCACGACTTTTTTGTGGGTATCCAAGAGTTAGACTTAGCAAAATAGTTAGCGCAATTTTTCTTACCTTTTTCATGCACTATTCCTTTTTGATTGAGCAATTCCATTTGGAAATTGAAGTGCCGCAGTTTTTATTGCTTCAGGTAAGCTTGAACCCTTTGCGCGAAGCGATTCAATAAATGCGTTGTCTTGCGCATCACTTGTCGACAGCCAGTATTCGGTTGGGCTTGGATAGACGCGAATGACTTGCCTGTGGTCTCCCTCAATTAAAAATCCTTCTGAGAAAACACCTTTTCTTTGCTCAAGTGACTGAATTAAACTGATCTCTTGCTGATTCAGTTTTAGAGTTTGAGCTAGAATTTCGGTGTCTCCGCGCTGAAGCATGATGAATTTAGTTGCTGTGTTGTTAAGAATTGCAGCTCCGATGGGGCTTGCTACAATTTCTTCAACTCCTTGAGTGATGAAGGTGATTCCAGATCCTGTTTTTCTTAAGGTTCTAGCACAATACTCCATAAAGGATGCAGCAGCTGGAGATTTCAGAAGTTCCCAAGCTTCATCCAAAATAATTCGTTTTCGATTCGTCTTGTCATTTTCAACCTGATTTAGGATGAAATCCGTCAGAATAAGTATCATTACACTCTGAAGATCTGGGTGACTTGAGAGACCTTTTAAGTCGAACGTACAAATCGGAGAATCAGTTCGAAGACTTCCTAGTCCATCAAGTAGTCGCCCGAAAGGGCGATCTCCGGTCCACATGTAAAGCATTTTTCCAAGATTTTTCATTTTATCTTCGGTTGATTTATTGAGTCGATCTGCTAGATCAGATAGTTTTGGAATTAATGATGATCTGCGCTTTTCTTCATAAAGCTCGAGGATTGTCTTTTCTAAAAGAACTCGTTCAAGCTTTGGTAGTCGAGTGTTTGAATCTTCAGTCACCATACTTTCAACTACAGCGATCAAAGACTTGAGTTTCTGATTGCTCGGTTCTAGATTGGCATCTGGAATATGAAATGGATTCATTTGATATTCGGGAGAAAGATTCACATCGAGATATTGACCACCTAATGACTCCGTTAGCTTTTTGTAGGAACCACCGATGTCGATTATGAAAACACGAAGATTTCGGGCCATCTCTTGCATTAAAATACAGTTATTTAAAAAGCTCTTACCAGCGCCGCTAGAACCTGTGACCAAACTGTTGTAGTTGGGAAGCCCAGAATCGAAAGAATCAAAGGACACTATTCCGTTCATTCGATTTCTTAGAATGACGACTGGATCACGATCTCCCTCTCTAGATCCATACACTGGCAAGAAGTCTGCAAGATTATTAGTTTTCATTTTTCTTGCGCGTTCTAAATTCATCGGAGCAGCTGGTAAATTTCCACGAACGATTTTCCATGCGCCAACGCTTTCTTCAAGTCCTTCGGCCCCGTTGAGCGATCGGAATCGCCCGAGAACCTCGCGACATTGTCGATTGAGTTCTTTGGCCCCTTCAGTATCCGCAGGGGCCTTTAGAACTAGATTCATCTGAACTGCATAGATACGCTGACCAGAATTCAAAAGTTCTCTAATCAATTCTTCTGTTGAGCTAAGCTTTGATTCGCTTTCTAGATCAGAAGCTTTGCCGGCTTGAGTGCTCGCCATTGAATGCGCCATATTTCTTCTTTGTTTAAGCTTCGCCATTTCGTCAGCTTGACTAGGCACTTCAAAGCTTAAGAAAAGATCGTAATGAAAGGGCATTCTTAAAAATGATGATAGCTGTCCTGCGAATGTCACTTCAGGAAGTGTCTTCAGCGAAATGATCCGATGGTAGTATCCATCTAAAGTGAACTGTTCATAGTTTAAAAGAAGATCGCCAAAAACTAACTGCTCCCTTGGAGACTGAGTCGCTAGCCAAGGCGAATCTGATAGAACCTCATCAGGTAGGTCTCCGTCTTGGGACTGAATCAACTTAGGTGATGGCTCAAGTTCACTTCGTTTTGGGTTTAGAAATGAATAAATGTGCTGAGCAATTTTATCTCGCGATAACTGATTAGCTTTTAAGCCGCTGCCTTCAAAGAATGAACGGAAGCTTTCAATATTTTGATTGAGTACTTCTAGAGTTTCACTGTAACTATCAACCGCATTTTTCGAGAACAGTTCCGGCTTTGAGAAAAAAGCTGCTTTTTTAGTTTGAATCAATTTTGTCTTTAAAAAGACTGTCAGTTTTGGTTTATAGAGAGAGCCGGACTTCAAGTCTTCGAGAAGTCGGCTTTCTCTATGTGCTGCAATATCAAGAATGAGTTGATGAGCGTCAGACTGTTTTCTTTGGATATGGTTTGTGATAGTTTCAGCGAAATCAGAATTAACATTGAAATGAAATTGCACAGAGGTATTTTCAGAAATCGAATTCAAGACAGATCTGAGCTGAAAAGTAAATTGATTAATTTCAGCATCATCAAGGCATTCAATATCTTTTAGTCCTAAGTTTAATCCCGCGACGAGCGAACCATCATTCAATATGATGTGACCGAATGGTTCACTAAAAAATTCCCAGTATGGCAATTGTCCGGCTACGGATGAGTCATTGCGATTTGTTGACATGTGTTCCACCTTTCTTCATTTGTTTATAAGACTGATCAGCTGCGCCAGCAGCAAAGTATGTTGGCGACGTGATAAACTCGCCTAAATGTTGCAAATAATTGTCTGGCTTACCTCGTTTGGCGAAGAAGAGGAACAACGCCAATGAAAGCGTTGTTCCC
The DNA here is from genome assembly GCA_002256935.1 of Bdellovibrio sp. 28-41-41. GTDB lineage: Bacteria > Bdellovibrionota > Bdellovibrionia > Bdellovibrionales > Bdellovibrionaceae > UBA2316. Next base: position 21,963 of record NCGL01000003.1, on the reverse strand, counting down.
CAAACTAATGGATATCGAAACGATGTGCTGCCAAAAATAAAGTTCGTAAATGCCAAGGTGAAGAAAATGAGAAGCAAGTCTGGCAATTCAAAACCAAATAATTTTGTTTTTATTTCCAATGCCCGAGGCACTCGGGTTGTCTCTAGCCCTGATTCATTCATAAATTACCTCATCGAACCGTTTGTGCGATGAAATCAACGATGGCCTGTGCTCCAAATCCGAAAATGCAACCAAGAACTGCATAGACGATATGCTGTTTTGCATTTGGATTTCCTGTGAAAAATGAGATCGCGGCGATTGCGATTCCGATCACAGATAACAGCGGTAGAATAACCCCTGTGAGCTTCATTTTGATTCCCATCAAGCTTGATTCAAGGCCAGCAAAAGCTAATTCAGGTGCTAGCAGAAAGCCCATTGCCATAACAGTAAACAGAAATGCTTTTTGATTCTGATTCATAAAAACTCCTTGTTAATAGGTTAAGCGATTTCATCAGTAGAGTCGGGATCTGGTAGCGTCAAAGAATTCGCAGAGGATTCTGGATAAAGGCTCATCAAAATTGGTTTTTCAAATAAATCAAAGTTCAGTTTGATGTAACCAGTTGATGTATCCGCTTTTCCATTTCCAACGATATTCCAAAAGTATTTATTTTTGCCGAGTGGATTTTTGTTTGGCTCGCGAGTAAGAATTAGAAATCGACTCGAATCGTTCTTGTTTGGAATGACATAGAATTTTTCATTCAAAAGCATCCACAGACGAAGTGTATAAGTATTTTGACCTTCTTTTAGATAGGCCATCCCCACCGAACGTGGTTTCTGATTATGTCCATCGATTTTCATCTGGGGCTGAATGACTTGAAATCGGTAAAACTGCGATGGCTTCGATCCTTGGTTTGTTTGTTGTTTGTTCATAAAAAATACCTCCGAGGTTATTGTTTTGTTGATAATGTTTTTGTTGAGCAAGCCACTCACTTTGAGTGATCCACTTTGTTTGGTTTCCATTTCGCACTTGGAACACTGTTGTTGTGATCGATCGTTTTCTAATTTTCAGAAGAGCGCTAACGAAAAGATTTACGCAACCCATTCGTCGTTTGCTCCCAGTGAATCAACGAGTGAATCCCAGTTGCAGTATGCGCAATAGGGAAAACGCGAAGCTACAGTTTGAATTGATCCACATCTTGGACACTCATGCTTGTAGCCGTACTGGTGTCGAAGCCGATCATCCATGGCATCGACGTCATCCTCGGCATCAGAAACGAACTCAACCTGATTAAAATCAAGCGGCTCTACCTCTTGATTTTTCGAATTAGATTTTTCTTTAAAATACCCATTCACTTTTCCTCCCTTCGGCGTTTGTTGTTGTCGCCGTTCGGAGTTCTTAAAAAGCAAGGGATGCCAAGAATGTGTGGTTTTTGAATATGTATCTGAAATCAATTACTATTTTTTAAAACAGTTCAGTTCTATCTAGATTGAGTTATTCAGTAAAACTGAATGTACTTTAAAATAGTTAATTAATTTCATCAGGTTTTTGAGCAGTTAAATGTATTCAGTAATTCTGAATCATGTTCAGAATTACTGAATTTAACATCTTTATACTTTTTGTTTAGGAATTCTGAACGTTTTTTGGATTTTGCTTTAACGTCGTTCTAAATTTTGATAGGACAGATACTCATTTAGCTCAGATTTGCTCAATGATGGTTTAGTCTCTTTGAGAGATTTCATCAATATCATCATATTTATTTCAGTGTTTTTTGAAAGAGCAGTTCTTGCTGCATTATCTACTGTTAATTTAATATCCGAAGCAACATATCCATCAGACATATTTGATAGTACTTCAGGAAGTACATCAAATGAAATTGGTCTATCTTCAAGCTCCATTTTGAAAAGCTCGATGCGTGCATTATAATCTGGTGGCGGTATAAAAATTCTTTTGTCCATTCGGCCAGATCTCATTGCCGCGGAGTCCATTCTATCAGGAAAGTTTGTAGCACCAATAACCAATATATCTCTGGATCCAGCACTTTCTATTTGAACTAAAAACTCATTTATTTCCGATTCACGATACTGTTGAGAGCCAGAAAGCGTCTCTCGCTTTGGCAATAAACCTGAAATTTCATCTATAAATATAATTGAAGGTGCCAACCTTAAAGCTTCTTTGAATGCTTTGGCTATGTTTCCTGATGTCGCATGAATGTATGGGCTACCAACATCAGACTCCCTTAATTCAATTGTTGGAATATTGAGCTCTTCTCCAATCTTTCTAGCTATATACGTTTTCCCACAGCCGGGTGGCCCAAATAATAGTATTCCGTTGGGTATTCCAAGTTTATACTCTTTATATTTTTCGCGATGTTGGAAGGGGTGTATAATGTCCCTAATTATTATTTGTTTGAGTTCATCCATACCAGCAACAGCATCCAACCCAGATTTAGACAAAATGCGATTAATTCTTAGTGTAAATTCTTCGTTTGAATGAGATTGGAATCGTTTACCGATTGCTTCTTTTCCTGCTGTAACTATTTTCTCGTGTTCAATTTGTCTACTTCTAACCTTTGATTTTAACTCAGCATCGTGAAACAAGTATAAGTAATCTCCGTCAGAAAGTTTGTAAACTTCAGTGAAATGTCTACGTTCTATGAAGTCCACTATGGTTTTCTTATCTTGAAGTAGCCATCCTTGAGGTAATGTGGGTCGTGTAATAAATAAATTACTCATTTTAAATAGATCTTTTTACCTAAAAAAGAGCCTCCGTATATACAAACTATCCATGCGCCAATTCCCAAATACCAAGTACTATTAGCCCAAACTATAATGCCAACAAAAAATGCCAACTTAGTAACGTTTTGGTCGAATTTATGATAATGAATGTGAGGGATCGCCTCTTTCCACAATGCTGATCTGCAAAGAATTAAAAAAGCTCCTTTGGCATTTTCTTCTAATTTTGAATTATCTGCAAGCTCTCCAACCAAGCGGTTATCTTCATCAATCTTTTGAAACTGTTTAACAGAGGAATTTAGTTTTGATTTGGCTTCTAATTCTTTGGCCATTTCCAATACTTTTTCTTTGTTTAATTCAAATAGATCAATATTATTCCAAATTTCATGAAATGCTGTTTGCATACCATTAGCATTTAAATTTTTTAGAGCTTGGGTAAATTCTTCCACACAAAAACCGAGTAAAACTTGGCCCTTTAGTTGAGTATAGCCTTTACCCTTTTTAATAGATTCAGGCAAAGTTGCCTCTTCGTGCAGAAATATATTCCATTTTTCACGAGTTGACTTACCCTCAGATTTAGAAGCAACTTTTGAAATAAAAGATTCAAAAGCGTGATTACTTTCTAGTTGTGCTTTGTCTCTTTCTGCTTGAAGTAAAAAGCTATTAGAAGAAGACAAAACAACTGCTGCTTGTAGGTATTCTTTAGAGAGATCAATATTTTCCTTTTCGTTATAGATTGCCACAGAGAAATTTCTGAACTTAGTAGCACATGTTTCACGTAATGCTTTTACAGGAGAATAGTCATCGACTCCAAAATCAGATAAGTCTTGAACTAAAGAAATTACCGAAAGTTTTTTTGTACGTAACTTTATAATGTCATCTTTTTCAATACTAATTGTGTCCATCTCAGACCTTACTTTTGATATGACAGGTGCAAGAATATGATTTTCAATTCCTTGCCCAACTATTCCAGTCTGTTTAAAAAATATTGAAATATACTCTTTGTTAAAATTGTTTCGATAAAGATCGAGCGTCAGCCACGATAAGTATTCAAACAGCTTAGTTCTTATTTCGACAAAGGAAGCTTCATTTGTGCCGAGATCATCAGTTAATTTATAATGTTCTTTATAAAATAGCCAAAATTGATCAGATAACTCTATTTCTTTCCAAAGAGTGATTGATTGATTAAATAAATTCTTATCGTTGGTGTGTTGAGCAGCTATAAAATATGAAAGTGCTTCATTTTTTTTGGCAATCCAATTTGGCGATGTTGATGAAAGACTTTTCCAATGTTTTATTGCATTGTCATAGTCTCCTTTTGATAATGCTTTTAGTGAGCTGAAATCTTGTAGAGTAGGTGTTTCAAACCAAAAAAAGGCCTCTATTAAGCGAGTCTTCACTCCGCTTAATTGTTCAACAGCCTTGCGAATATTTTGTTCAGTTCTGAGATCAGACATTTCAGTCAGATCAGTTTCATATTTTTCAGATTCATCAATTCGAGCTAGGTTGAGAAGGTGATTTGCTCTTTTTCTAATACCTTGTATGTCCACCCCAGTTTGAAGGCCAAGAATATGATGAGCGTTGCGAATTAATCTTACTGCTTCCATTATCTTGTTATCCCAGATTTAAGTGTTTTAATTGCTGAAGTAGTATTTTCACTATTTAGATCTAATAGGCTAAAAATATTTTCTCTAAGAGAATTTAAATCGTTTGATTTTATTGCAAGTTCACAGTTTGCAAGGATCTCATCTAAGGCATCCATGTTTTGGAATGAATTTCGATTTTGCTGAGCATCCTTCATAATACTTACTAAAAAGACTGGATCATTGAACATCCAAATAGCATTAGTCCTTTTAAGCTTATCCAAAGTTTGTTTAAGGATAATTGCATCTTTAGTATCGATAGCTCGATTTCCATCTTGCTTTATTGCATTGAAGGTTTCTAAGTACTCTGCGCGACTTTCTTTGGGGTTAGCATTATTGATATATTCCTGAACTTCTTCAGACAATTTTAAAAAAGCAGCTACGTTACGATCAAATTCTGCTCTTGCTTCTGCGCTATCAAGTGCCATCATTAAATCTTTAAGCTGCTTTGAAGCCTTTCGTTTTTGATCTGTGTCAGAGACGCTTTTTTCAATTGTTGCTTTTATTTCTGAAATCATATTATCGACACGTTTTGTGTCTTGAGAATCATCAGTATCGATCTCTGAATTTCTTTGTGTTTGTTCATTCAAAGTTTCTTTAAGATCGTTAACCGATATGTCTTCATCGTAGATCGTAGCACGTGCATTTAGTGTTAAATCAACTTCTGGGATATAAGCTTTAACTGTCAATTGGCGTGATTCATCGATAGATATGGTAATATCGACTGGCGAACCTTTTTTTATATTTGTGTGAACCATTTTTCCTGTTATTGCAAGATCACATATAAGTGAGTTTCTATTTGGCATTGGCGACTCGCCCTCATATATTCTAACTGGAAGAGCATTTTCTGACTCGGATGCTTTCAAATCTGAAACGGTATAATATCTTTTTGTAGATGATAGTGGCAGAATGCTGTTTTTTTGGAAGAATAAATCCATGATTTCATCTTCCGAAAATCCTTTTGATGCTGATAAAGAAAGTATTGAAACACCAATCGAATGAGGTAGTGGTGCCCCGGAGATTGAAACGCCATTTGAAACAGAAAGACTGTCCGGATTGCCTTCAAGTAAATTTCCGTTTTCGTCTTTTATGTAGATCCAAAATTGAGTGGACTTTTTCGGAGTTGGTAACTGAGCAATAAATTTTTCATTTTTTAATAATATGTCTCCTGAAGTATAACTCTTGTCTTCAGCCTGAAAGCATATTGTATGAGCTGATTTTGATTTTTCGTTGGGTGATTTAATTTTTCCAGTAATTGTTTGTTGGTCTTCAGAGGTAACAGGAGAAAAATTTATTTCAAGTTGATAGGTCGTGTCGTTATTCATGCTTTGGGTAGATGTTGATTGCGATGCGATGGGATTTTGTTGAGCAAAGAATGCTGCTCCTTTTGCAACGACTGTTAGTGGATCTTGCGATCCATCTACTTTAACTCTTAGTTCTTTTTCCAAATATGATCGCAATATTGGCATTTGAGTTGGGCCACCAACTAGTACAATTTTACTTACTGATTTTATTTCTATATGAGATTCTTTTATTGTTTCATTGCAAATGTCTACAGTTCTTTCTAGGATCGGTAAGCATGCATTTAATAGGTCTGCTCGACTAAAATTTAAAGATTCATTTATAGTTGTATTATTTAGATCGATTTCTATATCGATAGTAGTTGATTCAGATGTAGATAAGTCAATTTTTCCCTGCTCTGCAAATATTCTCAATTTTTTATTCAAGTTTTGGTCTGTAGTAAATTGGAAATTATGTCCTTTTGCTTTTAATGCTTTAACTATATAATTGTCGACAATAGCTGCGTCTATGTCTTTTCCTCCTAGAAAATTGTCTCCACCGTGAGCTAACACAGTTAATGATCCGCCGCGAGACGCAACGAGTGCCACGTCGAATGTTCCTCCACCAAGATCATAAACAAGCCAGTTATCGTCGGTATTGGAAGTAAAACCATATGCAACGGCAGCGGCTATAGGCTCTTGTAGGAGTATTACGTTCGTGATCCCAGAAAGTTGTCCAGCACGCTTTGTAGCTTCCGATTGAAGTGTTGAAAAATGGGCTGGAACAGTAATTACCGCAGACGAAAGAGATATCTCAGGGTACCGCCTTGCAACGTCTGCTAAAAGTGATTTAAGAATTTCTGACGAAATTTTTTCTGGAGTAAGTGGGGAGCCATAGTTTGGCAGCGTTACTGCCTCGTTAGTTCCCATTAGGCGCTTAACTTCGGCTTTCCAGTTTTTTGCTGACTCTAAATCCGAATCATCAAGGGCCTTTTTTTTTGCCTTGGCTCCCACAACTAATTTTCCGTTTTTATCTGCGTAAATAACAGATGGTGTTGCTTCCTCACCATTTGTATTCTTGATAATTTCAATTTCTCCATTTCGGACAATTGCAATTGAAGAATTAGTTGTGCCCAGATCGATGCCAATTTCAAATGTTTTCACTGTTGCTCCACAAAGTTAAGCTTTCGTTGCCAATCAAAACAAAAAAACATTTAAAAAATGGCTCTTTTGTTTACAAAAAATTTTGGAATATTCCAAAATTCTCTTCGGTCGAAAAAGCAAAAAACTTAAGTAAATTTTATTTATATGACGTTCGTCGGTGATTTTAAAATATTAGTAATATCATACACATACCAAAAACTTTGTTCGTTAATACGAATAGTTCGCCATAGCGAACTATGATTTGATATACATGTCTTAAGCTAGTTTAGTGGAAGTTAGAAAAGATAAATTAAATATTCTAGGATCTCGTATTTCATCAGAACGACGAAAAAAAGGTCTAACGTTAGAGAAGCTAGCCTACGGTGCAGGGCTGAGCAAAGGCAATTTATCCGACATTGAGAACGGCAAAAAAGATCCCCGTTACTCAACACTTCTTACCATTGCTGAAGGACTTGATACTTCAATTTCTAAACTGCTAAAAGATCTTTAGTTAGGTATTGCGGCTCAATGGTCACCAGTACAAATTTTTTCGCAGGGAATACCGTCATTGTTGCCATCAAGTCGCTTGTTTTCACAAATTTCAAAATGATACAAGACTTCTTCGCAGGCGTCCATCTCCTTGCATGTTTTGCGTGGGGTACAAGAGTATATCTCTTTGTTGCTTAGAACTGTATTTTCTGGATTTCTTTCGGAGTTTATCTCAGGTGTTGACCTAGCTTTTTCAGAACCTGGTATTTGCGGATTTTTCCCAATATCTGATTCGGCGTCTGGGTCTATTCCTAGACTATTCACGCCATCAGTTACAAATCCATGTCCATTGATTGTATAGGAATCTTTGCCAGCGACTAAAATAATATCGCCTTTCATATCACGAATTTTGCCAAGGAATTCTGCCGCGGCTGCACGGTCTCCAGCGTTTGTTTGAAAAATATTTTTTAGCGATGGCAATTTAAAAAAACGCTCAATCACTTGTGCATTTGGATGACCATATCCATTGTTACCAACACTAACAATAATTTGCTCAGGCTGAAGCGTTTTCAAAAAGTATGAGTTGCTCGAAGTGTTGCTGCCGTGATGATTGGCCCTTAATATATCTACGTTGCCAACGATGTTTGCAACAGGACTCTCAACGTCTGGGGTGTTATTTCCCCCACCAGTTAAGTCACCGGCAATAAAGTAATCAAAAGTGCCATATTGTAAGCGTATCGCGATCGACATAGAGTTATCGTTAGACGGAGTTCCAGTCGGAATTTTTAGACCCCGAACTTTACCGCCAGCTGCCAGTACTTGAAAGAGGGTCTCGTCTCCAGCCACAATTGCATCATCAGTTAATAATGGTACTTTTCGTTTTTTGGTGTCATTGGCAAGCGCTTGGTAGGCAATAAGACCAGAACTGCCCAGCTTCTTATCAGATAGAACACTATCTCCTGGGTCATAGACTGCCTTTTGAATCTTGAATGTTTTCAAAACAGAGTACAGCCCCCCATAGTGATCCTGATCAAAATGTGTGAGAACGACATAGTCTAGTTCTGTTAGGCCATAGCATTTTTTGATAGTTGCAATGATATCAGAACCTCTGTTTGGTTTCCCACCGTCAACCAACATTGTTGTTCCATTTGGTGTACGGAAGAAAGTTGAATCTCCTTGGCCAACATCAATGTGATGAATTACTAGTTTCGTTTTCCAATCTCCGACAGGACATCCAGCAACATTTGCCTCAGGAGAAGTTGCTTGCCGTATGGAGCTTAAAGGCTCTGTAATGAGCTGAGCGGCTGGATCATGAGTAGCGCACGACAGTGTAAAAATTGAAAAAAAAATTAAAATAATATAATTAAAAACCATTTTCATAAATTTCGCCGGAGTTTTTTTGTGAATTCTGACAATTTAACTGGAAACAATAGCAAAGAGGGATTTTTATTTTTTATGTTTTTTGGATTTTGGAGCATTAGATGAGTCCTTCAGAGCTAGCCCCGCAGCTTCGCCTTCCGTTTTTGATTTAAAGTTTTTTCCTTTGTTGGGTCCTTTATGACAATGGTAGCTCCCAGTCGACTTGTCAGTATGACATCCGTACTTATCAGTCCCACCACTATGTCCGAAAGAACTCAATGTATATAAGAAGAAAGTTAAGCTTATAAAAGCTTTAATCATGAAATTTTCCTTTGGAAATGAGTTCAATTAATTCTCTCAGGTTGGCGATTGATGTCTATAAAAATTCAATTAGGTCCTGCCTCTCTAAAGTGAATTTATAAATGGCCATATAGACGTAAGTGGCCAAGACAAATTCAGGGGCCTGATAATTCATGCCTCTCAAGGCTCAGTCTTTGGCTCTGAATGGCATCACGTTTGTCGGCAAAATGTATGAAAAAAATATATGAACATTCAGGAATTCTGAACGATATAAGCTGTCTATAAAAATATTAATAATCTCAATATCTTAAAAACTATTTTTTGATTTTTTTATGTTCTCAGTTATTTCGTTTAGAACGAAGTGACACCACTTTTGCGCCTTTAACAGAAAACTAAAGCTGCGAGCTTTAATATAGCCCAATTCAGTTTGTGTTTCTTATAAAATATTATGGCACCTTGTTTGCTTTTATTCTCTTAAGAATCGACATATTTTCGGTTCATTCGCTTTGGGGGCAAAGCTTATGTGGAAACCTGCAACTTCAGTATCAGTCTGCAATTCAATCGATGGTTGGTGGAATTCTTTGCCATTCAAGCTTTCGGAAATATCGGTTACAGAATTGGTTCGACCAATAGGTTTCAGATTTAGAAAGTACGCTTTCAATATTGCAGGCAAACTCAACGGCAAAAGCATGGTAGCCACTGGCGAAGCAGACAACAAAGTATTAGCAATTACCAAAGCGGTTGCTGAGTTTATTGAGCGTTGCACGCTTATCGATTATGCGGAAAACAACAAAAAAATAAAAACATCAAATGGCTGGGCTGCGCACACCGAATTCAAAAAGTCCCAAGAAAATGCAATTCGAGAATTAGTTGAGCGAGACGCTGTGCTTCGTCACTGGTATTCTCGAACTCCTTTTGTTGTCTTGAACTCAGAGTCACTTCCGCCGAGTATTCAGACTTTCATATTAGATGAATTGTCAAAATCTGAATTTCCGCAATTGAAAATTCTTATTTCACAAATTGGCTATGGTCCGAGCGTGACAGCGGTTCTTATGAATAGCGATGGTTACGGTGTAACTGGTAATTGTTCTAAGGAATCAATGTTTGATGCGATTGCAGGTGCAATTGAAGAGGCATGTCGATTGGCGCAACACTACCTTCTGAAATCTCATCTAAGTGATACCAAAAAAATGAATTCAGGAATGAAATTTAAAGTTGATACCGGGGCACATGGTGTTTTCTACGCTCATCAAAAACCGTTTCCAGAATGGATGTTTGGCGAATGCGTTGGCCTTGACGGAGCAAATCAACTTTGGTTCAAAAAAAATTCTGATCTGCATAAAGTAAAAGATCAATTCAAAGTGTTTGAAGTAGCTCGTGACCCCTTGTTCGTTTGTCGAGCTGAAAATGAACAGATCATTGAACTGAGCTGGGGAATTGAAGATCGTGAATCTTTATTGGCGCGCCTACTAGGTAAGATGCCTCTGATTTCAATTTTAGAAAAAGAGTTAAATTTAGAACCACATATTATTCCATAAAAGGGAGGAATTATGATTAAAAGTAAATCGACATTTAATGCGCTGGTGACGGCGGCATTGTTAAGTGCTGTTCCAGCGCACGCAAACGAGTTCGGTCAGGATAAGGGTTTTATCCCTTATGAGCGCCTTCAACCTGAGCAGCGAATTCTTGTTGAAGAAAAAGTTAAAGAACTTTTGAAATATATTAATATTGATTTTAAAACAGTTGTTGTTGGGTTAGACAAAGATGGGAATTTAGTACTTCAAGGTAGGTCCATTGAGGATCAGGGGACTATAATAGCTAGCCCTTCTTGTTGGACTGAGCCAATTTAATGAATTTTCCAATTAGACTGGCAATTTTAATATCATTGGTTACTGGAGTGAGTATGGCAAAAATTTCTTCAAAGCAAATAAACACCTACATGGCGTTTGGACTCCCTGTTGATCCAGCAAATGTTCGAACCCTTGTGGATCTTGATTTGTCATATGCTCTAAGCTCTACGCTGACAGAATGGAGTGATTCGCGGGAGCTTGTTGCGGGAATAGCAAAGTCTTGGGAGATGCCGAAGAAAAATGAAATCAAGTTCATATTGAAAGATCGACTAATGTGGTCGGATGGAAGTGAAGTAACAGCCATTCAAGTTGTGAAAAGTTTTGAGCGCACAAAGAAAGATCATGGTGATTCACTCAAAAGTTTATTTGATCAGGTTGCTTCTATCACCGCAGTCGGTGCCAATACCGTAAAATTTGAATTAAAAGTGGATGCCATGTCCAGTGGAGTTCTCACAAAGCTCACAGAGCCAATGTATGGTCTGGTGTTCGTCAATGATGACGGAAAAATCGATCTATCAAAAACAGTGGGTCCATTTGTTCTGTCCAACGCAACTCATGAAGCACTGGCGTTAAAACAAAATAAGAAGTGGTATCGTTATCATGCGGGCATGGCAGAAGTTGTTTCAATACGACGCCCTCCTGCTGGGGATGAAATTCAAGATTCGTTTTTAAGAGATGAATGGGTCAACATAATGACATCATCATCACTTGTTGAAAAGTCAGTGAACGAAACATTTGAAAAGAAAATGTTTTCTATTTGGAATAGGAGTCTCGATAAAATATTTTTTCTTTCGCCAGGTTCAAAACTAGCTAATGATGATGGCCGTAAGTTCTTTAAATTTTTGAATAAAGAACTAGATCGCTCAGTTTTGACGAGTGGACTAAGTGGGTTCAGTTTAACACAACAGTTTTTCCCGTCAGGCTATGTGCTTTTTGATCCTGAGTTTAAAAAAGGATTAACTGAAGTATCATTGCCAAAACAATTTCAGACACGACCCATAAAAATACTTGGTGTGAGTTCGCGTTTAAATACAAGACTGAAAGAAAACATCAAAGCAGCTATTAAAAAAGCCATAGGTATTGAACCAGAGTTCAAACTGGTTCAACTCAGTGATTTTGAAAAAGCCCGTGCCGAGAAGGATTATGATTTTTTAGCTGGTGCGCTGCCTGTTAATGATCCGAATGTAGAAGGAGCCATGGGGTTTTTCTTTGGTCTCAATCCGCCAATTATTCCTGATGCTGGGGTTGACTCGTTAGCATTCAGTGAGCGGGTTTCAAAAGCGAAGGCGTTGCCAAGTCAATCTGATAGGAATCTTGAATATAGAAGAATTTTTTCAGATGCTACAAACCATGGTTCGATTGTTCCGTTATTTCATTATTCCACAGTTGTAATTGCAAAATCGGGTATGGATTTAAGTGCTGTGCCTATGTCAGATGAAACCGTCGCATTTTCAAAGGTTAAGTTCAAGTGACTGATTCAAGATCATTGAGGACTTATCTCGAAAGAAAGATTTTAAGGCGTTCGGCGTCTGTCCTTGTGATTTTATTTTTGTTCGCGATTTTAACATCCTATGGAGTGTCCAGATATAAAACTGCTGTTGATATTCAGGATAGCGCGGCCTCAGTTTCGAAAGCATATCGAAGTCGAATTTTAGAGGGCGACATTAAAGTTGCACAAATTCAGCTTCACGAGCTTCTTCACTTGAAAAAAGAAGAGCAAGTTCTTGTGTTAGGCAAAAATCGTCGGCCCATTTACCAAGAAGTAGGTACAGACTCTAAAATAATTGATGATTGTCCAGAGGTTGCTCAAACTTGCTTTGATTTGGGAAATGCCCGAATACTATTTCCAATCTATTTCGATTCTGAAAAAACAAGCTTGTACGGCTATGTTTATTTGTCTCGGAACATTCGAGTAGATTGGGTTTTTGTTTTTCTTTCGTTCTCAATTTTCATTATTGGTTTTCTATTACTATATTTTGGCTTCTCTAATTTAACTCGAAATGCCGCAGATAAGTTGTCTAACGAAATTTTTCACTGGGCAAAGCGGCTTGAAGAAAATCCAAAAGATAGCTCGGCGTTATCGTTGGCCCCGTTTTCAGAGTTGAATACATTGAAGTCAGCTATTGAGGGTCTAAATTCAAAAATTGTTACTTTTGAAACTCAAGCTGGGCATAAAGCAAAGCTTCTGGTGCTTCGAGGGATTGCCCATGACCTACTTGGCCCTGTTGCACAAATGCAATTTTATTTAGCTTCATTAAAAACAATGTCGCTAAATACACAGCTTTCAGAAGTCATTAGTGATTTGAATGATTCGCTAAAGCGGATTTCAGCAATTGCATCCCAAGTAAAAACACTTGATCACAATCAAGATGATCTAGAGTCATTTGATTTGGCTGGGGTGGTTTCTGCGGAGGTAGAAAATCTAAGTTCATCAAAAACGATTCGTCAGCTTGGACTAAATTTGAAGTTTTCAGGTGATTCCTTATTTCAATCCGGCATTTCAAAAGCTGAAGTCACTCGAATTGTTCAGAATTTAGTTCATAATTCGGCACTGGCCTCTATAGCGGGTCAAATTATTGAAATTAAAGTTTCTAAGTTTGAAGACAATGCAATCATTGATGTTAAAGATCATGGCTGTGGAATTCCTAAACATCTTCATGAGCAGGTGTTTGAACCAGATTATACGTCAAAACCTGGCGTTGGAACGGGTCTTGGTCTTTCTATTGTTCAACATATTTGCCAGCAACGTGGTGGAATTGTTTCCTTAGAAAGTAATGTGGGCGCAGGAACATTAATTCGAGTCTCAATCCCGCTAATGGCTTCAGTTGAACCAGAGGTTTCGTATGCAACATAGACTGTTGATGATCGATGATGACCTGAAAAACATCAAAGCTGTAAAAGGTTATCTTGAACGGTGTGGCTATTCGTTATCAGTTTGCCAACGAGTATCCGAAGCAATTGATATTCTTAGTAAAGAAGAGTTTGCGCTCGTACTCTTAGATTACCATATGCCAGAGATAATGGGCGACGTTGCTGCATCAATGATTCGCGATAAGTTTCCCAATCAAAAAGTAGCAATGCTTTCATGTGATTTAACTCGAGATGCGGTTAAGCAAAGCCTGCGTGCTGGTGCGGTTGATTTCATCGAAAAGAGTTCTTCTCCTGAAGAAATTCTAAAACGAGTTCAGCTTTACTGCGAGCGATATGATACCTTGCTTAAGACCATTAGAAAATCTAGCAATAGGTCAAAAAATGAAAATCAAAAATTGATTGAAGGCATCGGGCTGATTGGGCAATCCAGCTTGATGGCCGATCTGGCTTTAAGGGTAAAAAAGCTGGCAACAGTTTCTGACGTTTCCGTTTTAATTCGCGGAGAATCTGGGACTGGCAAGGAGCGAATTGCTCGAGCTCTTCATGAGCTATCACCTCGGCGAATGAAACCCTTTATTGCAATTAACTGTGCTGCTATTCCAAAAGAGCTTTTGGAGTCCGAATTGTTTGGACATAAAAAAGGTTCATTTACGGGCGCAATAAATGATCGTGAAGGAAAATTTTCTGCTGCCAATGGCGGTACGATATTTCTTGATGAAATTGGTGATATGCCAATGGAGCTTCAGTCGAAACTGTTGCGTGTATTGCAAGAGCGAGTTGTTGAGCCAGTCGGTTCAACGATTTCAAAAAAAATAGATGTCAGAATTCTTTCGGCTACGCACAAGAATCTGCAAACGCTGGTTGCGAATGGGAGCTTTCGAGCTGATTTAATGTTCAGATTAAATGCCGTTGAAGTTTCGATACCAGCACTTCGTGATAGGCTTGATGATATAGAGCCACTGGTTGAACACTTTACCGAGGTCTTCAATAAAAAGTATGGGAAAAGTAAATACTTTCAGCGCAGGACTTTGGAGATTCTCAGAAAGTATTCTTGGCCTGGAAATGTCCGTGAGTTAGATAATGCCATCGAGAAACACTTAGTTGAGTGTGATGATGTTGTTACGCCTGATGATATCGAATTGTCGCTGTATCAGTCCAGTGAGGTTGTTCCTTCTGAGACGAAGCTTTCAAAGTTTGAAGAGCTTCAGCAGAAAGACAAAATTGAATTCATTCAAAAAACTATCCAGCAAGTTGGAACAAAAGCTGAAGCTGCCCGTCGTTTGGGTATCAAGCCTACGCACCTTCAGTACATTCTTGGTTCGTTCAAGTAGACCCAACGGACCTATATCGTTTGGTCCATTGAAAAACTTTGTGAGTTTGACTTTTTGAATTCGAGAGTAGATGCCGCGCAGCTTCTAGATTGCTTGCATCAGAATAGAAAGTGGAAGCTCGGCGGTAATGATGGTTGTGGGTAAAAAATGTCGCTAAAACCTTGACGAAATACATAAAATCCATACATTTGAAAGATCCTTCAACACGATGAAATGTCTTGCAATTGCGACTTTCGCGACCTTTGAACGGATGTTGGAGGGGATATGTCGTCACTTGGTTCTACAGTTTCTGGAAACCGATATCAAGTCGGTGCTTTTTGGTATTATGCCGCTCAGCTACTGAATGATGATTCGCTTGAGCTTGTGGAATTTGAAAGTGATTCTACAAAAGTCATCGACGATGTTATTTGCCGATACACTCAGCCGAGGCCAATTCAAGGAACTAACTTCACTTACAAAAGCGACTACTATCAGATCAAGTACCACGTCGATCATTCGGGTGCCTTGTCTCATGCCTATTTGATTGATGAAAACGCTGTCTCAACGAAAAAATCGATCCTCGAGCGTTTTTACCAAGCATTCCAGAAGCTAAACGATCATGGTAGCAGTCGCCTCAATCTTGTTACAAATTGGCGCTGGGATCATACTGATGCCCTTGCAGAAGCCGTTCGAAGAGCGCACTTCAATACTGCGTATGTAAAAACAAAACCGGCTCAGGATGCCGTCGATTTATGGATTAAAAAACTCGGCTGTGATCGCACTGCCTTCGAAGGTTTTGCGAATCGCCTCACTCTTCGATCTTCATTTGATCTCATTGACCAGCGCGAAGCGCTCAACGATCGCTTGCGTCTCGCAGGTCTAATTCCAATCGATTTGGAAGTTGAGCACAGCCCTTATGATGATCTGGGATTGAGACTGATCGAGGCTGGAAAGACGAAAATTGATCGTACATTTCTAACTGAGTTCGCTAAAAAAAATAAAATTTATGATGGTGAACCTGTGCGCACGAACAGCCAGAATGTACTGGCAATTCGCTCGTTCCCAAAGGTATTTGATAGCGCAACCCCAGCACTAGAGGTCAACCTTACCCACCTTTTCAGCAATGGTCGCGCTATCAAGACCGAGTTTGATTGGAGCAAAGACGTTTACGAAGAACTTTCTTCGTCCCTCGAGATTGGCAGTCTCGGCAAGCTTGCGAATCCGATTGAAGCGCATTTGGATTGTCACCTTAGCATTGGATTTGCTGCAGGAAGGATTCTATCTCCTAAAAAAGGATTCGAAATTGATTTACGCCAAAGAGTTCGGGGTTCGGCTGAAATTTGGAAAAGTAAACAGACAAGTGCGAGTGCAAAGTTAAATTCTGATTTCCAAGGATCTCATTCTACCGCCAATTTAGTGGTTTCGGTCGCTGTATCGCGTGATGTGCATGAAGACGTAGTGAATGCAGCGAAAAAACATATCGGAAATTTTGATCTCTTAAAACTCACAGCATCGAACATTGGTCAGACTTCCGTGGCCAACGGTGATGAAGCATGGTCTTTGGCAGAGAGCTTTAGCAATGCCATCAGTTTTCACTTAAAAAAATATGGTACACGTCCGCAAATACATTTGTTTCTCGGCGTCCCCGGAGGCTTAGCATTCCGTATGGGGCAAGAATCCGCAATCCTGGGCTCAGCGCTCCTTTATGAGTTCGATTTCGAGGGCACTCACAAATATTCACCCAGTATTCAACTGCCCTAAGGAGGACAGATGCACGAGCTTCCATCATACTTCAAAGAATTTCTTAGCAATATTAATCCATCATCGTCGTACCTGGAAGACCAACGAACCGGGCACCTAACACTTCGCAAGCGGTTTAGAGAGGATTCGGATTTCGGACAGTACC
The DNA here is from genome assembly GCA_002256935.1 of Bdellovibrio sp. 28-41-41. Lineage (GTDB taxonomy): Bacteria > Bdellovibrionota > Bdellovibrionia > Bdellovibrionales > Bdellovibrionaceae > UBA2316. The sequence goes on along the minus strand of NCGL01000003.1, from coordinate 5,100 downwards.
ATATTAATACGTTTCTTCAGGGTTCCTACGCAAGGGATACAGCCATTCACCCAGGAAAGGATGTTGATGTTGTAGTTGTTACGAACTTGGATTCCGATAAGACGACTGTCGCAGACGTTTACGAGTACATGCCCAAGATTCTGGATCGCTACTACGAAGGGAAATGGAAGCCTCAAGGTCGATCTTTCGGAATTTCGCTTTCCTATGTCGATCTCGATGTTGTAATTTCAACTTCACGACATCTTGGAGATCAAGAACTCGTTACTCTTTCGAAATCACTTGTACTTAATGAAGCCGACATCGACTGGCGAGATCATCCACTCTTGATTCCAGATCGAGATCGAGGCCAGTGGGTTGAAACCAACCCCAAAGCTCAGCTGCAAGCTACGACTGATCTCAACAAACAAGCAAAGGGCTACTTTGTACACCTTGTGAAAATATTCAAATGGTGGCGCAAAGAAGCTTATACCACACCAGAGAGACCAAAGGGTTACATCTTAGAGAGGATTGTCGCCGAGAATATCAATGTGAATTGCGATTCCTATCCTCAGCACATTCAGACGCTCTTCACAAATATTATTAAAAACTATCACACTCATGCTTTATACGGGACCGTTCCATTTTTACCAGATCCTGGCAATCCCAAACATAATGTTGCAGCAAGAGTAGATCCGAATGATTTCAAAATTTTTTATAATAAAGTTGTAGCTACATTCCCGACTATTAATCTCGCATGTTCTGAGACAAACGCTGCAAGAGCCACAGAGTACTGGCGGCAAGTTTTTGGTTCAAAATTTCCTGTGTCAGTGACGAAAAGTAATGATGCATCTTTTCCAGCTCGCCCCGTGGTCCCTAACAAACCAGCTGGATTTGCATGAGCGATAAATGGTGGGAGACCGATCCAAAACGATTTCTCAAAGAAATTGCAGAGCTAAAGCAGCTTTGTGATGAGGATAATTCTTTTGTGTTGGAGCCCCCTCAATTCAAAGACACGGAGCTGCTTATTCAAGGACGACTGACCCTAGATAATTCTGAAAAAAAGTTTCTTCTTGTTTATCCAACATTGTTTCCACTTGTGTGCCCTTCTGTAAGACCTCAAGAGAATGAGCGATGGTCATCTCACCAATATGGTGAGGGCGGCACCATTTGTCTGGAAATTGGACCAGACAATTGGGACCAAGCTAAATTTAGTGGACTCGATATATTAAGAAGCTTGAAGAGTTTGATCGATGGTGAAACTAAGCGAGGCGAAGAGATGCCCGAAGTGGCTTCTCGGCATGAAGAAACTGAAGGACAGAAGCTACGAGGCTCCTTTTTCCGATTTGTAATTCCAGAAGGAATAGTTGCAACCGCAAATCTTCCAAAGCACGGAGACTGCATAATTTCTTCTACGATCGCCTCAGAAACTGGAATCATGTGGCTAAACGAGCTTCCAAAAGGTACCGTGCTTTCAGTTCCACACGGGATGAAACACGGAAAGTCTTTTGACCGCGACGTAAAATATTTTATTTTGAAAAATCCTATTGAAGGCGTCACAGGCAAAGACCTAGTGACTGTTCCAAAGTTCGCAAGATATTTAATTTCCGAGCAACTCGGAGAAGATGTGGCCGCTGCTTTTGATGCCTTGGAAGACGGAACTTTCTTCCTATTTTTGTTTGAAGGAAGTCATCCACTTTTGCTAAGAACATCAAGAGATGAAGAACAAACAAGACTAAAAGTTGTTCCGTCGACCCAATTTGCTCATCAAGATAGAACAGATCCTAAGACTCTTGAAGCTTTTGAAAAAGCGAAGATTGCGATTATTGGCTTAGGATCTGTGGGAAGCAAAGTCGCTGTGTCTTTAGCTCGAATTGGTGTTCGCGACTTTATTCTGGTGGACGACGAGATTTTGGAATTTGGAAATATTGTTCGCCATGAAGCCACAATGGCGGACGTGTCTGCACACAAGGTAGATATGGTTGGGGATCTAATTCACCATATCTGTCCTGTTGAACCTATCGTAAAAAAAGAAAGAATTCGAATCGGTGGACAAGAAAATCCCACTCGCTACGAAAGAGTTCTGCGCGATGTGTTGAGCGCCGATCTTGTTATTGACTGCACTGCAAGCGGTGAAGTTTTTCAAATCATTGCAGCATTATGTTCGATTAATGAAAAACCACTTGTCTGGGGTGAGGTATTTGCGGGCGGCATTGGCGGTATTATTGGCTGCGCGGAGCCTACATTTACGCCGAGCCCAGCGGTTGTTAGGCGAGCTCTTCACGACTATCTCAGCGTTCAACCTGAAGCACCATATAAGTTGGAGTCGGAACGCTATCAAGGTGGTCCCTTGATTGCTGATGATAACTCTGTCGCCATCGTCGCAAACATGATGGTCTTTAGAACAAAGCAAATACTCCTTGGAGAAAATGATCAGAATGAAACTCCTTGCTGGATTGTTGGGTTTTCGAAGGAATGGATTTTTGAGCAGCCTTTTGAGATCAAACGGGTACCTTGCAGGCCTGAGGATTATCCAAAAGAAACCAATTGGGGAAAAATTAAAAATGATTCTGTTCTTACATCTGAGGAGCGGAAGCAGTACGACGAAGCTCTAAAATCAGTGAAAGTTTTCGTAAATGCGAATTGATTTTCCTAAACATCTTATTCGTGAAATTACCGATGCTTGTCGTCGCTCAGGAATTAACGAGGTTGGCGGCATTCTTTTTGGTGAGCATATCGATACTGAACATTTTAGAGTTGTCGAATTGACAGTAGATGAACAGGGGCTGATTGCTAGCTTCAAAAGATCAATCCAACATGTTCTAGGCTCGTGTAAACGTTTTTTTAACAGAACGAATCACGACTACAGCCGCTTCAATTATCTTGGAGAGTGGCACTCACATCCTAGTTATGAAGTTTTTCCTAGCTCGCGAGATGATCAATCAATGTTGGATATAGTTTGTGACCAAACTGTCGGTGCAAATTTTGTCGTCTTAGCTATCGTTCGCCTTAATAAAGAAAGTTTGGACTTGAAATGCTGGGTTTATTTTCCAGATAGTTCCAGGTCGGATGTCGACATTAAGTTTGTTGATTGAATCTGGAGTTCTACTTATTGAATCCAAGTGCATCTTTAAAATTTTTTTCTAGCGTTTCGCATCTTAACTTCTCTAGCTTCTTTTCTGCGATAACTTTTTCACTTTCAGGAATAGATTGAGTTACTGATCTTTCCAAAGAACATATTCTCACCTCCTGCTTCGCAAAATCAATGAACGGCTGCGTGCAAATCTTCAATACCGCAAAAAATAGAAAATAAAAAATTATAAATAGCGAAAAACAATTGTCCAGTTTATCTGATAAGATTTTAAGAGCAGAAAGTACCTCAATACTTTTTTTAGTTGACTCTCTTTTGGGTCGGCTTTGGATATATTTTATTAGCTTTTTTATTATGTCAAAAAATGTATATGCAATTCCAATTGAAGAAAGAAACATCAGATAAAACGTCGGGCCATCAAGTATTTTTATAAGGATCGCAATTTTGTTATATAGCGCCCCGACTCCGCCGATTAAAAATATAATTGTAATAAATAAAAATAGAGTAATAGTTATAAATATTTTCGATAAATGCCACATTTGTTTATTGTCACAGTTAAATACTTTATATGACAAGCGCTACTAATAATGGTCCAGATATTTTCTAAGTGCTCTTCCGACTTGAATATCAAAGGAAGGATGTGCAAGCTTCGAATTTAGAAACTCATTCATTTCTTGCCCCTTAGTCGTACGGTTCAGACGAGCGCTGGATTCATTTCGTTTATTTCAACACAGCTTTACTTGGCGGTAAACCTAAGAACCTGAGATTTTGGAATTAAGTCAAGCGACTAGAAAAGGATCTTGGTAAAACGGCAATTTGAGAAGGTCACGCAAGACTTTGCTGTCCCAAAAGAAAAAAAACTCGGCCTGTACAACTACTAATTGCTAAACAATAAAGTTTCGATGCAATGGACTTTGTAGAAAGTTGAGCCTCCATCTAAAGAAATAATATTGCCTTCAGATTCCTCTTGCGATTCATAATCAGCAAGTGCGCAGTGCCATCCGACTGGATCATTTTCTTTCATAAGTTTTAGAGTATCAAAAGTCATCCAGCCAACTTGAGTCTCTTCGGGGTAGCATTGACGAATTGATTCTTCGAATTCTTCTTCAAGATCGACAGCGGTCAATTCAGTTTCAAGAATATGTTTAATAACCCAATCAGTCCCGTACTCACAGCCGACACCCGGAACCAAGCGCATAAGATCATCTGATCCACAGACTTTGCAGAGGCCAGTTGGGGCTTCTTTGTAGCAGCTGTAGCAAAATGGAATTGAACGTTTGAATGCTAGTTCTTTTAGTTGTTCGAAAATTTCGTTGTTCATCTGAGTCTCCTTGGTTCGGTGTATTTTTTCTCTTTCGAGGTTCCTTCAACAACGGCTGAGGAACTCGAAGAGGAAAAAAGTGAACGTCGGCACAAGATCGCACCTCGACACGCGAAAGCGGCAGGACTCATGACAACCCGACGCACGTGAGTGCGCTTTAGAGGGTTGGCATGATGTCCGTGCGGAGAGGTGAAATAAGATCTGAGCCAAAGTGAACGGTCACCTAAGAACCAAATTCTAGAGACTTAAGAAATTTGAGTTTTTAAAGTAGCTGTTCACTATTTCGATGGAGGCAGCAAAAATGCCTGCCCCCACTTGGATGCTTTGGAATCTTGGATAAGTTGTAGCTGCGCATGTCGGACGAGCTTAAGGGCTTTTGGTAAGTGGCCACTTCCGACCACTAAGACTGCAACGAGTGCAATTGATTGAATAAGTTTATCGAGTCCCATGGGACCTCCTTTGTTGGTTTGGTTTTGAGCATTGGAGCTTTGAAGGACGAGGGATTTCGTCCTAAAATTGAGAGTCCGATTTCTAGAATTTGGAATTTCCAATTCTAGAAAGGGCTCTCAAACCTGATGTGGGCCAACAAAAGTTGCGTTCGGAACAGTGTTACCGCTAACTCGCGGATAAAAAAATAGTAAAGTCTTTGAGGCCGGCCATAGAATTGAGTCTAAATGATCTTTGAAAAAAATAACGCTTCATTTAAAAAGTG
>NCGL01000144.1 GCA_002256935.1 Bdellovibrio sp. 28-41-41 | reverse complement strand
CGATGGCTCAATCTGCGGTCAAAGTCGCTGGGTGCATTTTCATCATATACAACCCGTAGCTAATGGCGGAGAAAACACAGCAGAGAATCTAGTTACGCTTTGTTCAAGCCATCATAGACTTTGGCACTCACAACCCCGACATGAGTGAATGAAAATAAAAATGAGTGAAACTATTCAACCGCATACCCGATTTGTTTCAAACGCCCGCCATTGGTTCCCTCATGGGAACACGCCGTTAGACCAACGATCAAATCGACTTCGCATTTAAACGAAACAGAATCCATAGTTTTACTCGTGGGAGTTTCAATCTTGACTCGTCCGTCCGCTGTCACCAGGACATTCATAAAAATATTAAAGCTATTTTGAATTGAATCTTCACTAACGCCAAAAGGTCGCAAATTCATTACTGAAGCAAAATTTCTTGTCGTTAGGATCGGAACTAAATTTCGGATCCCACTTAAATTCTTTATTCTCGTCCATACATTTTTGAACTTCATGGCTGTGCACAGCCGATAGTTCTGCCCAAAGTTTTTTTTCAAAATCGATTTCTGACTTCACAATGGAATTTTTATAGACGGCCCAGAAACTAAAAAACGGCGCTTTCGTGCTTAGCTGGCGTTCTTTAAAATCAAGTAAGTTTTGGAATAACTTGGGGGCCGATTCGCCCGAGCCAAACGCTGAGTATTCAAAGCTCATATAATCTTCTCTTAAAAATGAGTTCACAGCGCTCACACACGGATAGTTGGCCTGCATAACTAAATTTTGAATATCTTTAAAAAGCGAGTGTGTCGTCTCTAAAATCATAAGCCCCCCTCAATCGGCACCCTATGCGTTGACGATACTGATCTTTCGTTTATGAGCTATCACGTTTTCTACTGAATACACCTGGGCCTTGTGAACCAGCAATTCAGAGAAAACTAACGCCAGCATCGCGTAACCAAAGAAAAGAAAAAATCCTGATTGTAATGAAGTGCCATTCGTAGCTAACAACATCACGGATTCGTTATCCGCGCCCAGCTCTCCTAATTGGCTAGAAATGATTCCATTGAACCCAATATACGCCATGAAAATCGCGATGATCATAACATCGGTCATCGACCATTTCCCCGATTTTAAAACAAAGAATTGGACGATTTTATTCTGTTTTAGTTTTTTAACGTCGAAATAATAAACAATGGCAGAAATCATTTTAAAAACAGGGAAAACAACACTAAACATGATAATAAAAATCCCAACGATCTTCATTTGTAGTTCGGAATTAGTAATCATCACCATAAATACGTCCAATACGCTTTTGGACTGGAAATATATGATTTGATCTGTGAACTTTACCGGATGACCCAACAACACAAAACTCATTTCAGAAATTTTGGCTTCTAAGTCAATCATTGGCAACGTTACACCTGAAACCAAAAGTACCATTAACAATGTTGCTAGGGTGAAAAATGCAACAGGGCTCAATTGTTTGCCAAAAAAAGAAACTATAAAAAATACCAAAACCGCAAAGACCAGAAAACTAAATGTAGCCGTAGAGATGTTTCTATTGTTTTCAGATACACGATCTTGCAGTCTATTCTTTGCATCTTGTAAGTCGGCCGCATCAACACGCGCAATGATTTTATTAATTCGCGACATATCCTCTTCTTGAAACGTGCTATCGAAATAATTCTCTACTTTGTCTTTTAGTACTATTTGCACTTTTCGTTTCACTTTATTTTGCTGCATGACCTTGATAATTTCGTCGGCGTATTGAGGAATGCCCGCTTTAATTTCTTTCATATCTACAAATGTATTTATAAATGCTTGTTTAAATTTGCCGGACACCGATTCACTATTTTTCTTTTTTATTTTTTGATCGACGGTGTCGATTAATTTATCTAACTGGGCCTCAACGACCGGTTTAATATCTTTCTTGCTTCCTTTAATATCCATGTTACTGATTTGATCCGTAGCAATTAGAAAAATCTGATTTTTCCATTGATTAACGCTAAACAAACCATACTTAATGCTCTTTATCTCGGCCGCATCCGCTTTTAGAACCTGGTTAGCATTAGATACCGAAATCAACGAGTAGCAAAAGACAATCGATAGTGTAAAAAGGATTGCCGATAGCACATGGTACTTATATTTCTGAATTAGATTTTTCATTTTTTGTGAGCTCCCTGGAGTTCTCAACAAATTTACATCGCAAAAATGACTCCAACTGAAATGTAATTAAACACTCAGGCAATTGCCGATCGGGCAAATTTCCCTAGTTTAGCCAAATTGGCGACGAGGCAAAATGTCCTTACAGTACCTCTATGTGCCCCGCGCTCGTCTTTGGAAATGGACGCAGTTCCTCTGGTCGGTCGATTTTTTCCATCTCATGAAAAATTTTGGAGGATCGTCGGCACGAGCAGCCACGATTTTAGCTTTTGTTTGTCTTCCCAGTCCAAGTATTGAAGGTATCGGTCAACGGCCGTTAA
>NCGL01000068.1 GCA_002256935.1 Bdellovibrio sp. 28-41-41 | reverse complement strand
GACCGACGGGATTTTGAACTGCGCTAGATGATTAAATTTCGACAAGGGCTCAAAAGGAGTACCCACTTGTGCGGATTTAATGACTGGAAACATGAAGTTTTTGTTCATGATAATTTTCTGTCCCTCATCTGATAGCATCAAATTTATAAATTCTTCGGCCAAAGTACATTCTTTGCAGTCCAAAGGTATACCAGCAAACTCAAATTGAATAGGATGTTTTTCAGTAAATGTAAAAGCTTCGATAGAATTATTATGCTCTATTAGTTGGTGATACAGAGGCGATGTCAAATAAGACAGCACATAACTGACTTGTCGTTTCGAAAAGAAACCATACGCTGTCGACCACGACGGAGAAAAACTATGAGCCTGATTCATAATCTGCTCTAGGTATTTCTCACCTTCGTCCTTCCCCATCGAATCATACACCCAGCTTAAGAACTGCATTCCGGGGGACGACGTACGCGGATCCATTAAAGCAATTTTATTTTTGTAGATAGATTTAGTTAAGTCTTTCAATGATTTTGGCGCCGGCAACGGATCTTCTTTGCGTCCAACAAACGCAATCACTCCCCAATCAAAGGGTACAAAGTAACTGTTCGATAGCGCAGGACGAATAATCTCGTCAATATCAAGCTGCGAGAAATCCAGTTTACGCCAATTAATTTCAGACAGTGCCTTTTGCAAATCATATTGATCTAAACCAATAACTAAATCGGCACCCAACGTTGCGCCCTCTAGTTTAATCCGTTGTAACAACACGCCAGAATCTGCCGCTTCGACAAACTCCACGCGGCAGTTGCAAGTTAACTCAAATTTCTTTTTCAAATCAAAACCGGGTCCAAGCTTAGATGTAAACGACGAATAGCCATACACACGCAACGTTTTCTGCGTTTCATCCACAACCGCTTTGCGATTGAAGAAACTCAGCACTAGAACAAAGAAAATACTAAAAATGAAAATTATAAAATGTTGCATCTACCACCAAATTCCGCGGCGACGTTTATAAAAATAATAGTCCACGCCTAGGCAGCGTCCTGCTCCGATCCAAGCCATTACAAGATGCAACGCCAGAAACGTTTTATTCAGATCTTCGTAGGCAGGTCCCATAATGAAAATCATGTTTAATGACAGCAATACGCCCAGCACAGCCACGGGTCTAACAACATAGCCAATTAAGTAAGATATTGCGATCGCAAATTCAAAACCAGTGATTAGAAATGCCAGTATCTGCCACTGCGGAATCATTTGCGCCGTCACGATCACTTTGTACCATTCAGGAGCTTGGCTCAAAGGAAGGAATTCAGAAATAGTTTCAGCGATTTTTGGTTTGTTCAAAAAATCGGATGTATATTTCAACATCGCAGATTGCAAATAATAGTAACCTAAAAATATTCGCAAGAAAGAAATCGGCACAAGATGCCCAACATATTTCACGCTATCAAGAAATGAAACTAGCATTGCTTAATTATTGATGATTTTTCAATGCGGTACAAGCGACATTGAATTTTTATCCAGACTTACGATACTAACCGAGGTTTGTCCGGTTCAATTCCTGACAGTGTTGTCAAAATTATGTCGTCTGGAATGCTTAGAAAAATAGCGGGCCTTAGTCTGTCTACAGACCATTTTTTTACAAGAACAGAACCAAAGAACGCGAGGACAGCTCGTGGCGTATGCGGATAAGTCTAATTTAGTAAGTAAATTTTATTTCTAGTTTTCAAAGTGCATTGCGGACAGAATGCTTCTTCTTTGATCGTCTTAGAATCATCACTGGCAACGTGATTTATCTCGAGTTCTGTATCACAGAGCACACAATGATTTTGTGACTTAATAAATTCCGAATGAACGGGATGATTAATATTTTCGAAATATCTTAACTTTTTTGCTTCCACTGATTCCCCACCTTGTAAAATCCATTTTATGATGCCAAAGAATTTTATGATCCCTAAAATTCAGACAACTCAAGTGTTGAAACTAGTTAAAGCAAAACCGATGCCGAAACTTTTCTAGACTTTCTGATACCTAGATAACCCGGACTTAAGTAGTTCATCGATAAAGGTTTGAAACGATATATTCTCGGCGGCTAATTGCTGAGGAAAAAATGAAGCCTTTGTCATACCTGGTAATGTATTGGTTTCGATAAACACAGGACCGTTCGCCGTTAGAATCATATCTGTGCGCGAATACCCCAAACAGCCGAAACTTTTATGTGCTAGTAACGCTAGATCTTGACAGGCTTTTTTCTGAACTGAGTTAAGATCCGCTGGAGTGATTTCCTTGCTACCTCGACCTAAATACTTGCCCTGATAATCAAAGTTTGAGCCCGCTTCTAATAGCACTTCACTAGGTGCCAATGGCACTATTCCATTTAGCTTTTCCCAAACACCGACCGTAATTTCACGTCCTGTAACAAATTCTTCAACAATGTAATCATGTTCCGTCGATTTTTTGATTTGAGTGATCGCATTTTCCAATTCAGTTTCATTTGAAACAATAAATAATCCAAAGCTAGACCCATTTGCGTTTGGCTTCAAAACGATTTTCTTTTTGTCAGAGAAAAATTTCCTCAATTTATTAACCGAATCCACAGAGTCAAAATGCACTAGCAGTTCACTGGCTAATGACATGTTTTGAGTACGAGCCGCCTCTTTAGTTTTTGCTTTGTTAAAACAAAGACGGCTAGCTTTAGCGCCCGAGCCTGTATACGCCAATTGGTTTTTTTCAAAAAACTCTTGATAGGTACCATCTTCGCCGGCCGTTCCATGCAATGCTAAGAAACTGATTTTGTCTTTCAATAAACTGACAGTTCCCATTAGATCGCTCGCAACGGCAGACGACTTAGGCTGAAATTCTTGAACGAACGGATTTTTATGAGCTAACAATTCTTCCGCAGTCACTGGAAACCATTGCCCCTGTGGATTGATAAAATAAATATCTGGATTTTGAAAATAGTTAACTACGTTCTGAGCTGATGCTACAGAAACTAATCTTTCATTAGATGTTCCACCAAAAATCAAAGCTACTTTATTTGAATTCATAAATTTTCCTTACGCTTAAGCCATTTCCACTAATTCTTTTACCATATGGCCAATGCCGGTAAATACGGGACCGAAACTGGTATCATGCATGAAGGCTGGCGAAGTTATAATTTTGTTGCCGCGATCAGTGATAAAATCTTCGACCGGACATTCTACAACTTCAACATCCCAACGCTTTAATTCATTAAATTTATCCGATTTTGGCCCCAAAGTAATGGTGATTCCTTTACCAGCAAGACATTTAGCCAACAAAATCGGAGCAATGCAAACGGCACCGATCGGTTTTTGTTCCTGATAAAACTCTTTGATCACACGATCAACATCTGGTTCAACCGTGCATGCCATGCCCATTGAAGCCCAAGTACACAAATGCAGCGCAACTCCAAAACCACCGCCAATCACAAGCGCATCAAAATCGCTGACAACTAGCGAGTTTAGCTCCTGAATTTGTCCTCGACTAATACGCGCAGCTTCCGCCAGCATATTACGCGTTTCCGTTTTACTTGTCGTTTGAGTGAGATGACTTGTTACTAGTACGTTCTTATCCAAAGAGAAACACGTTACTTTAACGCCCGCTAAATCTAGGTTAGCTAATAGACTAACTACCTCAGTAACTTCAGCCCCATCTTTGTGCCCACAACCTGCGTATAAAACTGCAATTTTTTTCATAGACCTTAGTTTAAAGACTCAGTGCCGAATCGTCAACGACATCGTCTTGCTAATGGCTTTTTGTATCGTTACGCTGAGTGAGCAACCTCAGGAGTCTTTATGAGTTCATTCTACGATTTCAATGTAAAAAACGAAAAAAATGCTGATGTTCCCTTATCGACATATAAAGGCAACGTGGTTCTAATCGTCAATGTGGCCAGCAAATGTGGCTTTACGCCTCAGTATGCCGGACTAGAAGACCTTTACAAAAAATTTAAAGACAAAAGCTTTACGATCGTTGGCTTCCCATGCAATCAATTTGGTTTTCAAGAGCCTGGCACTGATGCTGATATCCAGTCATTTTGCAAAATGACTTACGATGTGACGTTTCCTGTGATGGCCAAAGTGGATGTGAATGGCGACAACGCCTCTCCTGTTTATCGTTTTCTGAAAGAAAAAGCTCCCGGCATCTTGGGCACCGAGATGATTAAATGGAATTTTACAAAATTTCTAGTCGATAAAAGCGGCAACGTAGTTCAAAGATACGCACCAAATACTGAGCCAAAGGATATCGAAAAAGATATTGCTAACTTGCTTGCTAAATAGGGATTTATTAATGAATTTTGCAAATGTAGGCAAAGACAAAAAAATCTAAATTTTCTATGAAGAAATCTTAGCTTGAAGGCTCTCAAATGGTACACATTCGTAGTCTTTGATCAATACGGCCTCTAGTGTTTTTAGTTCTTCAGTAAAGCGCTTAAACTGGGCTTTTACTAATTCGAAATGGCCCTCAAGAACTAAATCCGACGAGTGCTTTCTAAACGAGTAGAAAATCTTGCTTTTATCAATCCCCAAGTAGAACGGAAATTGATTCTCTGAATTGATAAATTTCATCACTCGTTCCATATTCTGTTTCGGCAACTGAACAATCGGGCTTGCCGCGTATAAATAGTCTTGCGAATAAAAAAACAAGCGCACGACATCGTTGCCATTAACTAATTCCCAATAACTTTTACCCGAACGCAAAGTAATCGGATCAAATCCAGAATGAGTAATCATGGCTTCTACTTGAGTCGCCATGCGATCAATTTCCACAGTTCTGAAATACTTTTCCGAATCCACTTGAAAACCACAGTGTGGACAGTGTTCACTTGGAGTCGTTAATTGGTTTTCACACGATGTGCATAAAACTGTGTATTCTGTGCTATTAAATGTTTTCCATTTTTCCAAATCTTCAAATGCAAATTTGATAGGAATTGAAAATCCTATATTTTCTGCATCTTGAATTTTTCTAGAATTAATGCCAACGACTTGACCTTCTTGATTAAGCAGTGGTCCCCCACTGTTCCCAGGATTGATAGCGGCATCAACCTGAATATAAGCCAAATCTTGAATACGATGGTGAGAATTAGAAACAATCCCTTGAGTGAACGTGCAGTTCATCCCAAGCGGATAGCCAATCGCCACAACACTATCACGATCTAAAACGCCGACTGTAGGGCTAGACGCTAAACCGCCATCCGACAAAGGATGTTCAAGCTGAAGCATCGCTATATCTTTTCTAGGATTCGCAAGCAATACCTTAGCTTTCACGCGACGGTTGTCATAGGACTCAAGAGCTACCTCCCGCAATCCTTCGATCACGTGATAGTTTGTAATAATTAAATCAATGCCTTGTAGTTGGAACCCACTACCCGTTGATTCCGGTGTCAAAACTTTATAGACATTTTTTTTAAATGATTCGAAATTTACCATTAGCGAACGATCCTTTTAAACCAACCAATTACGATATTTAAAGCACTCTCAATATTAACCGATTCTTGGTAAATTAAATTCTGATTAATTAAGTACCTCTCTAGGCCCGTGTACAAACGCTCGGATGCTGTTTTCCAACTAACGCCTGATGCGCGAGCCAACAAGTTCTTTAAATACGTAGCCAGCTCTGGTTCGCAGAAATAACGATTCAGATACGTGTAGATTGCAGTATTTAAATACAGCGAAGACAAAATATAATCCTGTTTGTTACGGTATTGAAACGCGTTTTTTAAGTAGTCATCAAAATGCAGTTTTGTACGTTCTACATAAGCTACTCTACGTGTGGGCATAAACGAGCGTTCTTTATAAAAACTAATTTGAAAATTTTCTTTTGAAATTTCACTGATCTTTTTGAAATTGGTGAAAATTTTTGCGTACATAGTTTCAAAACCAGTATTAGGATTCAAATCGGTGTAAGCACTTTTCAATTCCAATTTCAAATACCCGCGCGGTGAGAATATATAATCTATTTTTTGGAGGTAGTTCCAAAAAACTTCCACACACGTGTCGCGACAACGTTTTTTCTCAAACTCATTCAGGTAATGTTTTGTCTCATTGCTCAACTCTTGAAACAATACCCACGCCGCTTCAATTCTTTTTTCAGATTCTGGGGTGCGTGCAGATTGATTTGGACTTTCGATTTTAAATTTTTTAACCATATAAGACTCTAAAAAGTCCCCAAAATTACAGAAATCTTCCATAACATCGAAGAATTTGTAGGGATCTAAAGCGTCCCACTGATCTTCAAATCTAAGAATTATTTTATCGCCTTTTATTTTTAACTGCGCGAGCTTCAAATCGAAAAAGCTAAACTCACTGAGCTTACGCAGTGATGCCAGTTCCATACCGTCTTTGTAATTCAATAAGTTCGTTTGGAAATAGATCTTATTATCGTCCCAAGTTAAATCGACCGGACGTCCGCCTTGCATAACTCGCAACGATTTCGCTTCCAGCAGAGATTCATTGTAATGAGATTCACTGTTTATGTAATTCAGCGACTGATAAAATGCTGTCTTAGTTTTTTTCTCGTCATGGGCTTTGCGAACAAGATCCCAAACAGGATTATTAAATTCTTTTTCAGAACGATCAAAATAAGGCTGATGATGCAGTGGTGATTTTTCCATTTTCTGTCTTTTGATTGTACTATTAAAAAAATGGCGAAGGCATCAATCTGTGGTCTATCTCTATTTTGGTCCAGTGAGTTCTATACATAAAAAAAGAGGAGCTTTCGGCTCCTCTTCATAACTCAAATGTTCTAGATAAAACATTTCTCGTATCACTATTTAAAAGATCTTAATTAGTGTTTTGCTTTCTTTTTATTTTTTGCATCTTTAGCAGAGTCTTTTTCCGCTGTTGTGATTTCAAGATCTGGAGTTTCTTCTGCATCCTCTAGAGAAGCCGCTACTTTAGTATCTGCATCCACTAATAATTGACCGATACCTTTCATAGAAAGAATTTGTGTGCGTAATGTAGCTTGAATTTGCGGGTTAGCTTTTAAGAACGTTTTCGCCTGATCGCGACCTTGTCCCATACGCTCACCTTTGTAGCTGAACCATGCACCCGATTTTTCAACCAAGTTTGCCGTTACCGCTAGATCCAAGATATCACCTTCAGCAGAAATACCTTCGTTGTACATTAGATCGAATTCAGTTTTAGTGAACGGAGCCGCCATTTTGTTTTTTACAATTTTAACTGCGGTTCTATTTCCCGTAACTTCTTCACCATCTTTGATCGCACCTACACGGCGCACATCCATACGAACTGATGCGTAGAATTTCAGAGCGTTACCGCCCGTCGTTGTTTCTGGGTTACCGAACATAACACCGATTTTCATACGAATTTGGTTGATGAAGATCATGAGTGTATTAGAGCGGCTGATCGCTGCTGTTAATTTTCTAAGAGCTTGTGACATCAAACGAGCTTGTAGACCCATGTGACTATCACCCATTTCACCTTCGATTTCCGCGCGAGGCACAAGTGCTGCAACGGAGTCGATTACGATCACGTCGATCGCGCCAGAACGTACTAGTGTTTCAGCGATTTCAAGCGCTTGCTCGCCAGTGTCTGGTTGAGAGATTAAAAGATCTTCCGTGTTTACGCCTAATCTGCGAGCGTAATTTACGTCTAATGCATGTTCCGCATCGATAAATGCAACTACGCCGCCTTTTTTCTGAGCTTGAGCAATAGTTGATAATGCGATTGTTGTTTTACCAGATGATTCTGGTCCGTAAACTTCTACGATACGACCTTTAGGAAGACCGCCGATACCAAGAGCGATATCTAGGCTCAATGCGCCTGTGCTGATCACTTCAACATCTCTATTTAGAGGTTCATTAACGTTCAATCTCATGATTGAACCTTTACCGAATTGTTTTTCAATTGAAGAAACCGCTAGTTCCAAAGCTTTTAATTTTTCGCCCTGTGCTTTTGCGTCTTTTTCTGTATTTGTAGCCATTGTGTTCGCCTTTCCTTAACTCCGCTTGAGTTTTTTATTTAGTTATTTAGGTGTATACCAAAATTAAGTTTAAAGTTTCGTTCGGTCCGCTTTACTTTTGCTCTAGATCCGCTCTAGATGCTTATTTAACAGTTCTAATGCGTGCTCCCCTGACTGTTCTTGTATCTGAACCCTTGAGCCTGTAAACAACTTTCTTTCTGTGTATTCAACGCTCGGTCCTACGATTCCAAAACATACGGTGCCTACAGGTTTAGTTTTCGTTCCTCCGTCCGGGCCAGCTATACCTGTAATAGCGGCTGCCCAAGTTGTTTTAAGAACTCGTTGAGCGCCTTTGGCCATTTGCAAAGCCACGGTCTCGCTGACCGCGCCTTCTTTTTCAATTGAATCGCGAAGAACGCCTAGAATATCTTCCTTCGCCGAATTGGCATAACAAACTACCGATCCCATAAAGATGTCAGAGACTCCGGGGCTCTCTGTTAGTTTTGCTGAAAGCTTGCCACCGGTACAGCTCTCAGCAAAACCAATCACCGATTTAGTACGGCGTAGTTGCTTAAATAGAGTGTGTAATTTATATGTAAATGTGTCCATAAAAAAAATCGCTTTGTTGCTTTGAGGCATAAAAAACTAGCCGTTATCGACCAGATCCGAGCCTCAGGTATTTATAAAAATGAGCTGAGTTCCAAGCAATGTTGTTTTTGTGTACAAAAGCTGAAGAATGACATTTGTGATCACACCGGCCGCTACGTCATCGAGCATGACTCCCAAACCGCCACCTATTTTTCTGTCCAACCAACCAATCGGAAACGGTTTTAAAATATCGAAAAATCTAAACAGAATAAATCCGGCAGCTAACGCCTGCCATGTCATCGGCAACATAGTCATCGCAATCATATAACCGGCCACTTCGTCGATGACGATTTCCGATAGATCATGATTGCCCTTTGATTTCTCGTAAATATCAGAAAGAAAAATTCCGGCGAACAGAATGACGAACGCGCACACCATATATAGAATAGAGCCAAATGTTTGAAACAAGATAACGAACGGAACAGTCGCCAGCGTGCCCCACGTTCCCGGAGCAAAGCGAATCTTACCTACATAAAACCAGGTCGAAATAATTTCCGCTATTTTCAGTATTAAAATAGGCTTTGAACTGTGTTGAGTTTTTTCCATATCCTGTCTTGCAAAGTAACTAGAATTCACTCCGCTGTCCATCGTGAATTGCGCGCAATGGATGAATAAAAGACGAGTAAAATTTCCTGTCAAATTCAATTCTGTAAAAATGATTTAACCATTTGCTTTCGTTATGGATTTCAACGTAGACTGACCACGAACTTTTACACGCAAAAAAGGATCCGATATGAAGAAATGGTTTTTTAAGATTATCCTGTTGCCACTTCTAATTTCCATGCACGCGTTTCCCAGTGTCTTGGGCGATATGCAAACGTTTGTTCCGAACACCGACGGTCTTGATTTCATCACGGTTCATTCCTCTCGCCCGCTATATGGCGATTATTTGGTTTTATCTCAGTATTTAAATTTTGCTAAAGATCACTTGCTGGTATTCAAAGATATAAACACACAAACGAAAATGTCGTACGCGAATGAACTTGCTGAATATGATTTTTCTATCGGGTATGGATTTACAAAAAACCTATCGGCATTTTTGCAGGCTCCGTTCTTGTGGTATTACAATTCAGAAACCAAAGAAGGCATTAAGATCAATATCGACAAAGGTATCCACTCATTACGACCGGGTGTTAAGTACTCTTTCGGTGATGCGGAAATTCCTTCGTGGGCGATGGTGGCCTCTGTAGATATTCCTTCACTTGTCGACAGTCCGTATACTGGCGTCAGTCCAAAGCCGATTTTCAATTTTGAATTGGCGTACAGTCACAGAAATGACAAAGCCGTTCACGGTGTAAATGCAGGTATTCGCATTCGTGAGCCCAGCGAGCGTCCGCCGACGCAAAGAATGTTTCCATTAGATGATCAGTTAACTATGTCCTATGGCTATTCAAATGAATTCACTGAAACAAGTCGTTGGGTATTTGAAACTATCTTCAGCTACCCGCTAGAGAAAAAACCGTACGAGCGCGCGGATGATGCCTCCTCATTAGATTTACTATTGGCCTTAAAACACCGCTGGTGGAAAAATACTAATTTTGATTGGGGCGCAACAATCGAGCCTGGAGTCGACTCTCTGGCGCCCGCTTGGCGCGTATTTGCTGGTCTTGTTTGGTATTGGAAACCAACAAGTTCGGAGGCTTCGGCTCCGACACAGACCGTCCGCAAAGGGCCTCCAGCGCGAATTTCCCCGACAGGATTTCGCGTAACCCCGGAAGATTCGACAGTGGTAGTTGGCGAGCAAGTTAGTTTTGAATTCTTCGGTGGCAAAGCGCCTTATCAATGTGAAATCTTAAGTGGTGATGGACAATTTATCGGTAAGTACTGCGATTTCTTATCTCCTGAAAACCCAGGCGCAAGTGAAATTGAATTTAAAGATTCACTAGGGCAAACAACAACAGCGCTTGTAACTTACAAAGCGCCCAGTGAATTCGCCGGTGATTTAGGTATTCGTCCGCAACACGCTGACTTATTTGAAGGCCAAACGATTCAATTCCGCGCTGTGGGCGGCAAGCCTCCGTTTCGTTATGGTGTGATTGATGGTTCGGGAACGATTAGCCAAAATGGTTTTTTCAAAGCTCCACTAGAAGCGCAAAACGTAACTGTTGAAGTCGTTGATGGCGTAGGTCGCTCAGCACGTGCCACTATCAAAGTTAAAGAAATCCCTAAGCCCGATAAATTGATTCGTTTGAAAAACTTAGAATTTGATTTTGACCGCGCTACTTTGACTCAAGGCTCGAAAAAAGAAATTGAGAAAATCATTTCGACATTATTTGATTTGAACATCAAATCATTGATTATCGAAGGTCACACAGACTCGATGGGCTCTGACGACTACAATCAAAACCTGAGCGAGCGTCGTGCTAAAACGATTAAAAACAACTTGCTTGATAATTTAGATATTCGCGATAATCAGATCACGGCTATTGGTTTCGGGGAAGCTCGTCCAATCGCTACGAATAAAACTGATGCCGGCCGAGCTAAAAATCGCCGCGTGGATTTAAAAGTTTATATTAAAAAATAGGACCGCTAATGAAGAAAGTACTCTGGGAACCAACGAAGGCTGGATTTGAAGCTACGGCATTGTATCGCTTGAAAACAAACCTAGAGAAAAAATACGGTGTGAGTTTTGAAAACTACAATTCACTTTGGAAATGGACTAACGAAAACTCCCAAACATTCTGGACAGAACTTTGGGATTTTTTTGGAATCGTTGGCGAACGAAAGGGTGTAGCTCTAGAAAATCCTCAAGATTTTCTACACTCAAAATGGTTTCCTGAATCGTCAGTGAACTATGCCGAGAACTTGGTTAAACTCGCGGCGAAAAATCGCGCGTCGTCTTTGCAAGCTAACACATCTCCGTTTTTAATTTTCAAAGCCGAAGATCACGTTGAATTTACAATCACATACCCTGAATTTGTACTTCTTGTTTCCAAAGCTCAGCAAGCCTTAGAGAAAATGGGCCTTAAAAAAGGCGACCGTGTTGCCGCCATGGTCCCCAATCATCCGGCAACAATAGTGATGATGACGGCCGTGACTTCACTCGGCGCTATCTGGTCTAGCTGTTCACCTGACTTTGGTGTTCAAGGTGTGCTAGATCGCATGAGCCAGATTGATCCTAAGATTTTTATCACTAGTGATTTCTACATCTACAACGGCAAGAAATTAGATTTAAAAGAAAAAACGAGTGAAATTCTAAAATCACTTCCTACTGTTAGAAATGCCATCGTGATGAGTTTCGATAAGCCACTTGCGGTTCTGGCTAACGATACAAGTTCCCACACAGCACACAGTTTAAGTTCAACAGAGTCTTTAGAGATGGTATTGGGACGTGAACACGCGGCACCACTTAAATTTGCAAAAACTGAATTTAATCACCCGCTATTTATTTTATTTTCTTCGGGAACCACGGGCGTTCCTAAATGTATCACTCATGGGCACGGTGGAACTTTATTCCAGCACATGAAAGAGCATCAGCTTCATGGCGATATCAAACCGAATGATCAAATGTTCTACTTCACTACATGTGGTTGGATGATGTGGAACTGGCTTGTGACGGGAATCTCGTCAGGTGCGAATATTCTGCTTTATGAAGGAGCTCCATTTTACAAAGATGCGGCTAGCTTATTTCAATTCTTAGAAAAATATAAATGTACCCAGTTTGGAACATCGGCAAAATTCATCGATTCGTGCAATAAAGCAAAATTAACTCCAGGAAAAGATTTTAACTTAAGCTCGATGCGATCCGTATTCTCGACCGGCAGCCCGTTGAATGAAGACGGTTTCGATTACGTGTACGAACACATCAGTCCAAAAGTTCAATTAGGCTCAATCTCTGGCGGAACAGATATCATCGCATGCTTTGTATTATCAAATCCTTGGACGCCCGTTATTCGCGGCGAGATCTCGGCTGCGGGTTTAGCGTTTGACGTTGATATCTGGGATGACGACAAAAAACCTTTAGTTGGCGAAAAAGGCGAACTGGTTTGCAAACAGTCCTTCCCGTCTAAACCCATCTATTTCTGGAACGATCCAACTCACGAGAAATTCAAAAAAGCGTACTTTGAAAAATTTGAAAACGTATGGTGCCACGGCGATTACGTCGAAAAAACTGTTAACGGTGGATTCATCATCTACGGCCGCTCAGACGCTACATTAAATCCAGGCGGTGTGCGCATTGGAACAGCCGAAATCTACAAACAAGTTGAAATGCTTGAAGAGGTAATTGAATCCGTAGTGATCGGCGAAAACTGGAATAATGACGTACGCGTGGTCCTTTTCGTAAAACTGCGCGATGGTTTATCTTTGGATTCATCATTGATCGACAAGGTAAAAAACCAAATCAAGAAAAACACAACCCCAAGACACGTCCCCGCAAAAGTCCTTCAAGTCCAAAACATCCCGCGCACAAAAAGCGGAAAAATCGTAGAACTGGCGGTAAGACAAACTGTCCACGGCGAAGTCGTAAAAAACGTAGAAGCACTTGCGAATCCCGAAGCCCTAGCCGAATACAAAAACCGAGCAGAATTAAAAGATTAAATCAAGTCACCGTGGGCACCCAGACTCCAGAAAAGTCAGCTGCTGACTTTTTGCAACGCAAAGCGCAGTAACTTGTTTCGCGGCGGCTTCACTTTATTTTTTTGAGTTTTGGATGGATTGCCATTCGGCAAAGTAGTCTTCGGCATCGATTGGGCTGATGATGTCGGATTCTGAAGGGCTTACGTATTTTCCCTCTACGCCATCCCAGCCTTTGTAGTGAATAGTGTTTTCTGTTCTGTGCGTTTCGAAATTTGGGGCGTAGTAGGTTTTTCCGCCGCCGTCGGGAATGTCGATCGCTAAGGTAGGCATTGCTAAACCTGAGAGATGGCCCCATAGGTTTTTTTGGATCTTTAGAGAGTTTGTGATGCTGGTTCTTAAGTAGTCCGTTCCTTGCGAAGGATCGCATTGGAACATGTAGTATGGTTTTACTCGCAAATAGAGCATTCGTCGCGATAAGGCCTGTACGATCGCTTCATGGTTGTTTACGCCGTTTAATAACACCATCTGATTGAATGATGGTACGCCGTGATCCACGATCATCTCTAGCTTCTCAGCGGCTAGTTCTGTGATTTCTTTTGGATGATTGAAATGGTTCATGAAATAAACCGGCTTGTGTTTCTTCAAGATCTTGCATAGGTCTTCAGTGATTCGCTGAGGACACACCACTGGCATCCGAGAGCCTATGCGAATGATTTCTACGTGTTCAATTTTTCTGATTTCAAATAATACGCGATCAAGTACGGCATCTGATAATGTCAGCGGATCGCCGCCCGAAAGAATCACTTCTTTGATTCCTGGATGCACTTTGATATATGCTAGGGCCTCGTCTAATTCATCTTTCTTTGCTAGCACCTGATCTTGGCCAGTGAAATGTTTGCGCGTGCAGTAGCGGCAGTAGACGCTGCAGAAATCGGTGATCAATAACAACGCGCGATCGGAATAGCGATGAATCAAGCGTTTTGATTTTTGATTTTTCTTCTCGCCCAAGGGATCCAGCATTTCCTGATTCTCAGAAGTTAACTCTTTCTGATTCGGCATCAAGATTTTACGTACAGGATGATGAGGCTTGTTTTGCGTAAGGGCCGCATAATAAGGCGTACAGCGAATATTAAATAGCTCTGCGGATTCATGAAATACGCTAGATTCATCGTCAGCCAAATCAAAATAGCGCTGATAATCTGCCAATCCCTTTAAAGAGTTTTGCATCTGCCACTGAGGATTAAGCCAATCTGTTTCTGTGATAGGTAAATCGCGACCCAATAGATGGGCTGGAATAGCAGGATTCTTTTCGTATTTAAACAGAGGCATTTTATGACTCATACTTAGTTTGTACCTTTTAAGTCAAGCTGTTGAAAATCCTCGGTAATTTTTATTTTCTCAGTCTGAGACACCAAATGTTTGACAGCGTTTCACACTGAGACACTAAAAATTTTCTTCAAATAAATTATCGATTTCAAGGGTTTAGACCCAATTCCACATTCTTTGGCACAGCGGCCCTTTGGTCATCGGCTTGCAATTTCTTTAGTTGGATAAAGAAAAAATAGGGCCCGGATGGCTCGCTATAATGGAGGATATTATGAAAACGCATAATGGAGGATATTATGAAAACGCAAACAAAACAGTGGTTCCTGTATGGAACACTATTCGCCGCACTGGGTTTTTCAGTGTCAGGCACAGAAAATAAGATAGATGGCTCTGCCCATTTCTCGTCTCAACAATTAGCTACTAAAGCATCTCCTGAAGCTGACGCTAATTTAAAAGCTAAAAGAGATGCAGTTAAAGCAGCAGGAGCTACAACAACAACAGCTACACCTGATGCGACCGCTGCTGCGGACGCCGCACGTGCTGAAGAGGCGGCTAAAAAAGTTCCGCCAACACAAACAGAAGACACAAGCACAACGTCTACAACTCAGACTGTGACTCCTGCTGCGGCGACAGTGCAAACTACGCCTCAAGCTCTAACTGCTCCTGCTGTAACGACGGCAACAGCTATAAAATCACGCGGAAATGGTGGTGAATCAACTGGTCGCACATCATCAACTCAACCAGCATTCGAAGATTACGTAACCCATGTCGATGGACACGATTACAAAGTATCTATCATCATGGCTAACGGTGAAACGCGCGCTATCTATTCTGAAAAACCAGAAGGCAGCGATTGCAAAGACGAATGCGGTAAAGAAGCTCGTGTAGAAATTTTCCCGGCTGCAGAAGGCCAAAACATCGATAGAATTAAAACTAAAATCAGAGAAGAGCTAATTCCTAAAGACATCACTCGCAAAAAAGGCAGCAAAACAGCAGCTAAAGGCGATGACGATGATGATGATGATGAAGTCTCTAAAGGTTATCTCTCTTTAAAAGCAAAAGTTCACCAACGCTGCAAACACTTAAGCGAAGGTCCCTCTGAAACTGAATGTAAAGCTAAAGAGTTTGTAAGACTTTTAAAAGCGGACAAGAAAACAGCTAAGAACAAAAAAGACAAAGACGGCAACAAGAAAGCACGATTTATCACAGACGGCGATGCTGAAACATTCTTTAATGAAGAAATTCGTGACGGCTTAAAAGAAATGCTAACTCATAAATTGCGAATACTCTGATACGCGCAAAGCTGTTTCTGCATTATACAAAGAATCTTTAGAAGAACAAAAACGTGATGCTTTGGAAAGCCTAACATCAAGAAACGACTACGCGAAAGCGCAAGACTATCCTAAGGCTCAAGCGGCTTTAGCTAGTTTCCTAGAAAACTTCGGTTTACTAAGAACGCTTAACACAGAATTATACTCTACAACGAGCGACAGCTTAAGCTTCGCAAAACGTAATGGACTGATCGACAGTGATTCTTCACGCGATATCACTCGCGAGATGGACAGCTTCAGAACTTTGCTCTTAAAAGAAGTTATCAACAACCCAAGAATTCTTGAAATGGGTGTTAACTCTTTGGATTCTTCTTTAGCTGGAGTTACAAACTCAGCCCGAGGAATGCGCGGAAACGTACAAAGCGGTTCAGTGAGTGATTCAAGTGCGGCAGCACTGGTTCGCCAAGTGTTATCGAACTCGGGTTCCGGCACAAGAGGTTCTCGCGGCCAATAATATTTATAAGATTTATTAATTGATTTAGTCCTCCCCCAAATCCACGACGGATTTGGGTTTTGGATTTTTAAGAGACAGACTAAATTAGAATTGAAGACCGATTTTTGTAGCAAAACCGAATGTGAAATTATTTTCTGAGCCTGGAACAGTGTCTGATTTAAATGCAGCACCTGGGAATACAAAGCCTAACTGATTTGACCACATAACTTTCTCACGAATTTTGTAGTTCAACTCAAGATCATACTCAAAACCTAATTCTTTAGAACCTTTGCCACCAGCGAACGGACTCACCATTAACTGCGCCCATGCAAAAGTTTGATTTAGATCTAATTTATCATTCCAACGATATTTCACAACAGGTGCGAAATAAAATGCATTGCTGATTGCTTCGTCATCCGGACTGTTACCAACAGTCAATCCAGTGTCACGAATCGCTGCTGATCTAAGAGTATCGTACGTACCTAAACGGTGGTTGAACATCAAGAACGCCACATCGTAGTTACGGTCAAATTGGAAACCTTCATAATCCGTAGTATCTGGATTATCACCGCTCGCTACACCTGTTTTGATGGCGTAGTTCCAGCTAGATGCATTTTTAAAAATCCACTCAGATGCGATACCATAACCAGTTGATTTAACACTTTGGCCATTTTTCACGATACCAAGATCACCCGAGTTAAATCCAGCTTCTAAACGGAAACTGAAATTATCCCAATCTTTACCCAAGATGAAATTAGTTTTTTGAACGCTCATGTCACCTTGAACAGAATCACCGATCACACTTGGGTTCGTCGTTGCGTTCCCTACTGGTGTATCGTTGGAAGAAAGGCTGGCTTTACGTCGCTCTAACATCACACCAATTTGGTTTCCAGTTTGTTTGTTATCGTAGAGAACCAAGAATCCCTCGTCTTGAACCAAGCTACCTTGCGCATAACCATCATCATAGTGTCTAGAAATGAAAGGCATTAATATCATGTTATCAACTAACATTTTGTAAGACACTTGATCGCGATTGCTGTTCCAGTGATCAAACAATCCGTTACCCACGCTGTAACTCATACCGATACCGAAATCAAAAGGCGCTCGACCAAGGATCAACGAGGCGTTCTCTTGACTCAAATTGAAATACATCTGGGACGCACGAATATTTGAACTCGTTGAATTTCTACCTAAAGTATTTGATTTCGAGCTCGGACTACCGGCCGGGTTCCCTTGCCCCCAAACAGAACCCAAGTAAGAATTGTAGCTAGATCCGCCGTCACCCATAACATCAAAACGAGTCACAACTTGAATGCCATCCGAAACAATCAAACGCGGAGACAAATACAGAAAATGCATTCCATATTCTTTGCGTTGATAAGGCGTTCCCAAACTGGGACGATCGATTTGTAAATATTCAAAACGGTAGCCACCGTTCCAGTCGATTTGATTGGCCAATACAAGCTGAGCTGTTGTGATTAAAAATAAAAGTATTTTCATATAATTCCTATTTTACAATTCCTAGAACATCAGATTCACGAATGATCATGATATTGTTTCCATCTACATCAATTTGGCTTCCCGCAAATTGCGAGAATACAACCTTGTCACCAAGAGCCACGTCTAACGGTTGCACGCGGCCTTTTTTACTCATGTGACCGCGACCAATCGCCATCACTTTACCTTGAAAGTTTCCAGAAACGTCAGTCACTGTGTCCGGAATAAATAATCCACCTGGAGTCACGCGCTCGTTAGCACCCACAAGCACGACCATGCGATCATCAAGGGGTTTCAAGTATGATTTGAAATAGCTCTCTGATTTTTTACCAGGAGTTGTATTTGCAGCGCGAGCAGGAGTAGATTTCACTGCCGGCTTTGCTGCTGCTTTTGCGGGAGTTACTTTTTTCGCCGGAGCTTTAGAAGCGGTTGGCTTTTTCGCGGCTACTTTAGCTGAGGGCTTTGTTAGCTTCGTTAGCGCCGCCTTCGGCTTTGCCTTCATTGCAGGTTTAGACGTTTTCTTTGCTGGAGTTTTCTTTGGAGCTGGTTTTTTTGCCTTAGCCATTTTTCTTTTTTTCCTCTTCGTAATATTTCTTATACATAACGTCCCATTCGGGAGAGCCTTCGACGACACCGCGTTTTAGTGACATCACTTTTTCGCGCGCTCTTTTATCGATGGCTGAATCTTCATCAACGAACTGTTTGATTGCGACTTTAGCTAATCGCAACGCCTGATCTTCATCAGTGTAGTCGACCATATCATCATTCCAGATCGAGTCTGTTAGCAAATGTGCCCAGTGGGATTGGCGTTCTTCTGATAAAATCATAGAATTACCTTTTTCTCTTTCGCTAATTTTTGTTTAAGCATTGGATACATCTTGTATCGCTGAAACTCACCCGAGTTGGACGCTTCAAGCTTGTCCAACATCGCATTCACTTCGCGTTCTAGATCCAATTCTTTTTGGAAATCTTGCTTTAGGCTTTCAAGCATACGATTGAGAACTTTTTTTTCATCGTCTTTAAATTCGATTACATGATTGTCTTTCCATGCTTTCATTACTTTATTGACGATGACTTCGAGCTGCTGATTTGTTAGTTTCATATATATGCCCTTAATTCGAAATCGATTAAAGACTATTTTATTAGCTTTTACAATCACTCTGACGCTGTCGATCATCTACTCGGCTCAAGCGTTAACCAACTATGAGAAGGATCTTGAAGAACGTCTGAAAACCAAGAAGTTCTTAAACCCTACGATCTTCTTTGCGGCACCAATTGCTTTAAAAAAGGGATACGTGCTGCCTAAAGAGTCTTTGGCTCAATATTTCAGCCGCCAAAATTTCCGCCCGCGCCAAAATGGTCAGCGCATCATTTATGGGGATTTCTATTTGGGTCAAAATTTAGCCGAATGTAAGGCCATGATGCCTGAAATTGATTTCGAATATTCGACGTGTTTATTGTTCGCCAAGAAGCAAAGTACCGCTAATCAAGACGTCGCTGAGTCAGAAATTCAAGTTTTCCAAGTTTTAGTGGGTGCGGACCAGCGAATTATCGACATTCGCATCAATGGCCGACCGGAACCCATCGAAGTAGTCGAGCTCGATCCCGAAATTCTAGCTCAATACTTAAACTCTGAGCCGATCATGCAAGAAATGATCGAAATCAAAGATATGCCGACCAATTGCCCTAACGCCATTATGGCCATCGAAGATGCGAATTTCTTAGAGCACAAAGGCTATAGCATCAAAGGTACCCTTCGTGGTGTTTTAGCCCCTCTACTAAAAGGTAAAAAACCCCAAGGCGGCAGTACGATCACTCAGCAGTTAGTGAAGAACTACTTCCTGACTAACGAGCGATCCGTGCGGCGCAAAGCAGAAGAATTTATTTTATCTGTGTTGATCGAAAAGAAAATGACCAAGGACGAGATTCTTGAAACCTATATGAATGTTATTTATATGGGACAAAATGGGCCGTTCCAAATTATTGGATTTGGCGCCGCCAGCCAGTTTTACTTCGATAAGAAAATTTCAAATTTAAGCTTGGATGAGTGTGCCTTGTTGGCTGCCGTTCTTAATGGCCCAGGGGTATACAATCCATTTTCAAAAACTGAAAAATCCATGGCTCGCAGAAATTTAGTTTTAACTAAAATGAAAGAGTTAAAATTAATTTCTGATGCGGAATTTGACGACTCAGTAAAAAAACCAATGCCTAAAAAGCGCCCGGCTCAGGCGTCCGAGACCGCGCCGTATTACCTGGATGCTGTTCGGAAACAAATGAAGCGTTTGAATCTGCCGGCCGATGGCACACGTATTCAAACCGGTTTGAATTTGAATCTTCAGCAAAAGGCGCAAGAATCACTGCAAACCCACTTAGCAACACTCGAGAAAGACAATAAAAAACTGGCCGAGAAAAAAGCCGTCGGAAAATCATTGGAAGGCGTTGTTATTTCAACCGATCAACGAACAGGCATCGTCGATGTCCTGGTCGGTGGACGCAGCTTTCGCATGACTCAGTTCAATCGCGCGATTGATGGTCATCGCCAGGTGGGCTCGATCTTTAAACCGATTGTATACTTGACAGGGCTAGAGAAAATCAAAACAGAAGAAGGCTTTGTGGAAGCCACTGGTTTAGGAAAGTTATTCGGCAGCTACCGCCCATTCACTCCGATGACGCCCATTAATGACGAGCCATTTGTTTGGGTGATGAACAAAAAGAAATGGACACCAGAAAATTACGCGAAAAAATTCTATGGACCGGTGCCACTTTACTTTGCTTTGAAAAATTCGCTGAATGCATCTACTGCCCTACTCGGCAAAACGGTTGGACTTGAAGATATCATCATGAACGCCAAGAAATTAGGTGCCTATTCAGATTTGAAACCATTCCCGTCGCTGGTGTTAGGTGCATTTGAGATGTACCCCATCGAAGCACTGCAAATTTACACGACGCTAGCCAATGTCGGTAAAAAAGTGGAATTGAGTTTCATCAAACGCGTATACGATTTTAAAGGTCAGATGGTTTATGAATACAAACCAACTCCAGAACCAGTTTTTGATGAAGTTCTAACTTCGATTCTACTTGGCATAATGAAACAAACACCTATTTCCGGAACCGCTAAAGGATTGGCCGCGGGATTTGATATTCCGATCGCGGGTAAAACAGGAACGACTAACGATTACAAAGATACGTGGTTTATTGGAATGACGCCGATGAAAACAACACTCGTCTGGGTTGGTTACGATCAAAACGATGTCACTGGTTTAACGGGTGGTTCAGGTGCAGTCCCAGTATGGTCGGCGTTTATGAAAACAGCTTTAAAAGACAATCCAAAAATTGATTTTCCATTTCCGGAAGATAAAATTAAAAGAATTGTTATCGACAAAGAAAAAATCGGTATATTAAATTTGAATACAGAGCTTGAGCCCGACGTGGCGCCATTCGAACTAATTTTTGATAAAGAAAAAGTCCCTAGCGAAATTAACTAATCCAGTATAGAACCTTTTTCACGAGGTGACTATGCTAGCAAGTTTAGGGACCCTAATCAGTTTAGGGTTGTAAATGTACATGGCGTTTCGAGCCTTCTCGGGTTTGTCACCCCTACCAACATTCACAGAAGTATTTTTGCCTCAGTTAGCTGGCTACGTAAAAGTTTACTTTCCGTTTTTGTTATTAGGCGCTGTTTTTGGTAACGTGATGGAACAATCGGGAGCTGCGGAATCCATTGCTCAAGCCATCACGCAAAAGTTTGGGATCAAACACAGTATCTTGGCGATTGTTTTATCATGCACAGTATTGACTTATGGTGGCGTGAGTTTGTTTGCCGTGGCATTTGCTGTATACATGAATACGGCGCCCGAAGTCGGTTTTGGTAACGTAGTTAAAGTTCTTCCTGGATTTGAGACAATTGCAGAATCAATGATGAGCATCGGGTGGTATGGACACGCTTCCACATAATGGCGCGGTCATTACATTACTAGCCATCACAGGTATGACTCATATACAATGCTACAAAGATATTTTTATTATTACGGTGATTAAGACAAGTATTGTGTTTGTATTGATTGGAATCACGATGTTGTTTTAATGAAAACAACATCGCTCGATATTTACATCTATTGCTTTAATGTTTCTAAAATCGCCAAGTTTTCTTGAACTGTAGCTAACGTAGGTTCAGACAATTTATCAAGACCTACAGGTTTCATACGTTTAATGAAAGCCACTAATAAAAAGTCAGGCTTAGTCTGAACGCCAATTGAATTTAAAAATTCACGTGCTGACTTAGCTTCCTTTAAATAGAAGTTTTGGTCAGCGATTTGAGTCGCATTCAATAGCGAGAAATCAAGTTTCCATGTCGTTGCCAAATTCCAAGCAGAACGAACATATTTAAATGCACCTTCTTGCTTAAAATGAAAGCTTTTATCCAGAGCCGCTACAGACAAGAAATTCCAACGAGCTTGCAGCAATTTGACTGCGACGTCTTCGTTAATCAGAACTTCTTTATATTGCAACGGAATATCATCTAACTTGATTTTTCCGCTTTCAATATCGGGCCTAAGCGATAGACCTTGTTTGATCAGTTTCAAAAAAGTTAGTTCTTCGACCTTGATACCTTTTGCAGCCATAAGCTTGATGTTTTCTTTTTGTTTTGGGTTGTCCATGTGCAAAGCTGCTGCGACCGCATTGAACGAAGCTTCCCGATTAAAAGATTCACCCAAATCTGGGTCCGCGAATGGGAAAACGGCCGCTTTGTAGTTGTAGAATTCATAGATGTCTTTGAAAAATTGTTGAGTCGCACCAACCACCAAATCATCACGACGTTTTATATCGGTATCCATACCGAATCCACGCCAGAAATAGAATTCATACCCAGCCAAATACTGAGCCGCTTCTAAAAGTTTTTTCTCGTGGGCGCGCGCTTTAAGAACGCCTTGAAACGCCACGCGACGCAAACTAGATGAGTCACCTTGACGAAGTCCATCGTAAACTTCTTCGATGCCAGTGCCTACGCGTGTTTCCATGCTATCGATCACACCTTGGAGTTTATCAAGTTTACCATTGAATTCAGTAACACTGCCGTTCACTTCGCCGGTTTCGTTTTTCATAACTTTAACGTCACCGCCCATATTGCCGGTCATTTTTTCCATACGGTCGGTGATTTCCACCATCTTTTCCGTATTCTTTTCCATGTTGCCAGTGCTTTTGTGCATGTCTTTAAGTTCGTTTCGAACATCACACGCTGATAACAACAACGTTGTTGAAAGCAACGCCGACAAGCCAATGATTTTTACCGAAGTATCCGCCATAAAATTTCCTATCTGAGTCGAACCGTCTAAAGTTTCGACAGAATAAGCAGTTAAGCACTCAATGAAAATAGATTACCAAATTTATATTGCCAAAGTAATGCCAGAGTAACGCTACAGTGGAGTAACACTTCTAGAAAACGAAAACGAATGAAATCAAGCGTTTAACACTGAGGATAGTTGGGAATTTTTTTGATGATATCGACAAAAATGCGCGGAATTCAGTCGATCTTACAAAATTTACAATTGAAGGGGTAAATCAAAGAAAGTTGAGAATGATCATTGTTCTATTGAACTACATTTTTATGGGGAGTCACTTTCGCAACTAAATCATATTACTTTATTACCAATTTAATAACCACATTTGTCGAAGTATCGCATTTTCAAAATCTTTGGCCTGTTAAGCTCCCAACCTTCCTGACCAAATCATAACCCGCCCAAAAAACTGTCTAAATTTACCGCTCGATCTACAACCCCGACCCATAGCCCTCGTTAAAACCACTTCCCACCTTAAAACTCTCGTTTTGCAAAGGGTCACACCCAGCCCGGGCGTCCAATAAGTTGAATGATGCCAGCTACTTATGATACCCTTTAAACCTATGAATTCACAAAATACTCAAAATGAATTGTCGGATCGTTATCATCCTAATGAAGTTGAAACCAAAATTTACACTTGGTGGGAAAGTAACGGTTATTTTAAATCTGTTGATCAATCTCACAAACCTCCGTTTAGCATTATTTTGCCTCCTCCGAATGTCACTGGGTTCTTGCACATGGGTCATGGGCTGGATCACACTATTCAGGATTTATTAGTTCGTTGGAAACGCATGCAAGGTTTCAATGTTATGTGGCTGCCGGGTACGGATCACGCCGGTATCGCGACTCAAACGGTTGTTGAAAAAGAATTAAAAAAACAAAACGTAACTCGTCATGAACTTGGCCGTGAAAAGTTTGTTGAAAAAATTTGGGAATGGAAACACTTGTATGGCGATCGCATTTACAATCAAATGCGCCGTCTGGGTGATTCGTGTGACTGGGAACGCGCAACGTTCACATTGGACGACAATGTTTCCAAAGGTGTGAACAAAGCCTTCGTTCACCTGTATAAAAAAGGCTGGATCTATAAAGGCAAACGCCTAGTTAACTGGAGCGGCCCACTAGAAACAGCAATCTCTGACCTTGAAGTTGAACACAAGCAAATCAAAGGTACCATGTACCACATCAACTACCAGATCCAAGGCACATCAGATTTTGTGACGATCGCAACGACTCGTCCAGAAACTATGCTTGGTGATACGGCTGTTTGCGTTCATCCTGATGATGAACGTTACAAAATCTTAGTTGGCAAAAATGTAATTATACCGATCATCAATCGCGCGATTCCGGTTATCGCTGATACGTATGTTGATAAAGAATTCGGTTCTGGTGTTGTGAAGATTACGCCAGCACACGATTTCAACGATTACAAAATCGGCGTTAAACATAAATTAGAATTCATCAACATCTTGGATAAAAAAGCCGAGATGAATGAAAACGCAGGTCCTTACAAAGGACTCAAAGTTCAAGAGGCCCGCAAACAAGTTGTAGAAAAATTAAAAGAACTAGGTTTGATGGTAAAAGAAGAACCACATCCTCATTCAGTGGGTCACTGCTCGCGCTCGGGCGCTGTTGTTGAGCCGTTCTTGTCTGAGCAATGGTTTGTTAAAACCGAAAACTTGGCCACTCCTGCTAAGCGCGTAGTTGAAAGCGGCACTATCCGTTTTGAGCCAGAGAGTTGGACAAAAGTTTACCTTCACTGGATGAACATCATTGAAGACTGGTGTATTTCTCGCCAATTGTGGTGGGGGCATCGTATTCCGGCATGGAACTGCGCTGATTGCGGCACTATCACTGTAGCTGAATCCGTTCCCCATGCGTGCGAGAAATGTGGACAGAAAAATATCACTCAAGACGAAGACGTATTAGATACATGGTTCAGTTCGGCGCTATGGCCGTTTTCAACAATGGGCTGGCCGAATGATACAGAAACTCAGAAAACATTCTACCCAACTAACTATCTAGTTACGGGTCACGATATCATTTTCTTCTGGGTGGCCCGCATGATCATGATGGGCTTAGAATTCAAGCGCGACGTTCCGTTCCGCACAGTTTACATCCATGGTTTAGTTCGCGATGCCAATGGACAGAAGATGTCTAAGAGCCTTGGTAATTCGGTAGATCCGGTCGAGATGATTGAAAAACACGGTGCCGATGCACTTCGTTTCTCGTTC
>NCGL01000067.1 GCA_002256935.1 Bdellovibrio sp. 28-41-41 | reverse complement strand
GATCATTCCCGTAACTATCTGGTTTTATTAAAGAATTGGTGCCCCGGGCCAGAATCGAACTGGCACGCCCGTTTGACCGAAGCCCAGGATTTTAAGTCCTGTGTGTCTACCAGTTTCACCACCGGGGCGCATGCAATTGAAAAATGAATCACTAAAAAATCATTTTTCTTGTGGTTTGTCATCAAGAAATATTTAATATCTTCATGCTTTTTAAAAATGCGTTCAAAAAACTCGTTCAATTAAAACTTTTCCTCATTCCCATCATCTTATTCTTTTGGATTAGCTCTATTTTTGAGCATTTTTTAATAAAAAAGATAGAGGGTATGGTTAACAGTAGTGATCCGAGCACGGCCACATTGATTGGCTATGCTTCGCTTCACCTTTTGAATGGAATTATTTTTCCGACGTTGATTACCCTTCTGACCCTCAGTTATTTGCGTAATAAAAAGAAGGCAGCACCTGAGTATCAAATTGAAGGCAGCCCATCGGAACAATTATTTATCGAAACGTTGCGTACGTGGGGCAAGACGACATGGTGGTTCCTAGCTCTGATCATTCCCGGCATCTATAAATTCATTGCCTACTCGTATGTGCCGATCATTGTTTACCTCGATCCTAACTACGACAAAGGCACGGTGGATGCACTAGACGCCTCAGAGGCTCAGTTCCGCAAAAACTGGTTTGCGACCTGTTTCGTCTTTATCGCTTTTTACCTTGTATTTCCTATAATGCTTAGCTCTACACTTGATTCTTATAAGAATTTTAACGAGACTCCTCTGCTGGCTTTGCTCGTCAGTATTTTCAACGGCGGCGTAAGTCTGTTTGCTTTTCTGCTCTTAGCGGAGATTTACATTCAGGACACGACTAGCCCGCGGGAAGCCGTGGTTCACAGCCCGGCCTAAGCCGATTCAGATTTTAATAGAAAATCGCAGGGAGTTTTATGGAATTACTTTTTAAATGGCAACAAGTTCGTACACGCATGAAAGGTCTAACATTTGACGATGTATTGATCGTTCCGTCTAAAACGGACATGCGTTCACGAAAAGATCCATCTTTAAAAACTCAACTGACTCGAAATTATAGCATTAACCTTCCCATTATTTCTGCGAACATGGACACAGTCACAGAATCCGACATGGCGATCGCTATGGCCCAGTTAGGTGGCCTAGGTATCCTTCACCGCTTCATGACGATTGAAGAACAAGTTAAGCACGTACAGGCCATCCGCAAAGCCAACGTAGAACTTATTTCTGCCAGCATTGGCGTGAATGATGATTTCCGGGATCGCGCTAAAAAACTAGTTGAAGCGGGCGTTCAAATCTTAACTATCGACATTGCTCATGGTCACTCGGTGCAAATGCTAGAAACTATGAAATGGTGCAAAGACAACTTTCCTAAAATAGATATCATTGCTGGCAATGTGGCCACTCCCGAAGCGACGGAAGAATTAATCGAAGCCGGCGCTGATGCAATCAAAGTCGGCATTGGACCTGGTTCAATGTGCACGACTCGTATCATCACTGGTGCCGGAGTTCCGCAACTAACTGCTGTCGCATTGTGCGCTGAGGTCGGTAAAGACAGAGGTGTACCTATCATCGCTGATGGCGGCATTAAAACTTCTGGCGATATCGTGAAAGCGTTATCAGCCGGCGCTAACGTAGTGATGCTGGGAAGTATGTTATCAGGTACAATTGAAACTCCGGGAGAAATCAAAAACGGTCGTAAACAATATCGTGGTATGGCTTCACGTTCCGCGCAAGACTCTTGGCGCGGTGGTGTTCCAGAAGGTATGGCTCCAGAAGGTGAATCAACAACGGTTTCAGTCAAAGGTCACGTGAAAGATGTGATCATGGAACTTTCTGGCGGCATCCGCTCGGGAATGACTTATGTAAACGCATCCACCATCGACGAACTTTGCGAAAAAGCGCGCTTCATCGAAATGTCGACATCAGGAATGAGCGAATCGCGTGCTCATGGTTTAAATAAATAGATGGCACCCATTGGCGTCTTTGATTCTGGCGTTGGCGGCCTGACCGTTTTAAAACATCTCTGTCAGACGTTCCCGGCACAATCGTGGATTTACCTGGGCGATACGGCTCGATTACCTTATGGTACTAAATCGGGCGTTACTATCCACACATACACTGAAGAAAATCTTCAGTTTTTAAGTCAGTTCAATTGCCAGGCGTTTATCATCGCCTGCAATTCGGCCTCGGCTCAGTTTCCAGAATACTCATTCAGCGGTCGTCCGGTTTTTAAAGTGATTCAACCGGGCGCGATTCAAGCCCTGCGAGAAACTCGCAACGAGAAAATCGGCATTATTGGAACCAAGGCGACGGTGAATTCAGGCGTGTATGAAAAGGAACTCAGAAGCTTGGGATTCACTGGCGAAATCATTTCACAAGTCTGCCCCTTGTTCGTTCCGCTCGTAGAAGAAGGCATGTTTCACGACCCTGCTACCGATCTGATCATTGATCGTTATCTTCGCCCAATGCGCGATAATGGCATTGATACGCTGATTATGGGATGCACCCACTACCCGCTCTTGCACCAAGCGTTTCACAATTATTTTGGACCAGGTGTAACACTAGTGAGTTCTGAAATAGAACTCACACAGCAGTTAATTGTGAACGGTTGCGTGCAAACAGAGCCCTACACTCCGGGCCACATTATTCTATACACTACAGACCGAGTAGAGTTCGTAACGGATGTGGCGAAAATGATTTTAATGGGCACGACTCAAACTTTGGAATTTAGAAATATAGGCGGCCCTAATATTTACGAGGGACAACAATGAAATTATTTTTACGGCTCTTCATTTCGATTATCCATGTTGAGCCCACTCACTTGAACTTTCAGCAAAATGATCAAAAACTATGGCTAGAGCTGAACAACAGCTTTTGCCATAGTTTAGCTCGCTATCAATTTGAAAAAGTTCTGAATTAAATTAACTAAAGCCGCGCGCTCGAAGTTTCTAAAGCGCGATCTTGCAAGTTGTAATCGCTCGACATCGTGGCAGCATAAGCTCCGCAATCACTAACAACAATAAAATCGTCTTGTTTCACTTCTGGCAGATCACGATCTTTACCAAAAAAATCGGCGCTCTCGCAAATAGGGCCAACGACATCGTACTTTTTTGTCGATTCTGAAGATTTTTTCAATGAGTGTATGCTGTGATACGCTTCGTATAGCGAAGGTCTGATCAGATGATTCATTCCCGAATCTAAAACAATAAATTCTTTATGAGGCGTTTTCTTCACATACTGCACTTGCGATATTAAAACGCCACAATGACCTACTAACCAGCGACCAGGTTCTGATTGAATTTCAAGTCCCGGAATATCGTATGTAAGCGTTGTTAATTCAGAGAAAACGACTTCAGAATAATTTTTGAGCAGCTTACCTTCTGATTCTAAATCTTGTTTTTCATAGTGAATACCAAGACCACCACCAAAATCAAATCTATGACATTCCGGAAATTCAGAGCGCAATTTCAAAAACAACGGTTTTAACTTCGCCAAAGAATCTTTAAGGCTCGAGAATTCAAGCATTTGAGATCCCAAGTGCAGCGAAATCCCCCGCACAGAAAGTGAAGATGAAAAACGCTTCGCCATCTCGATCACATCGAGTAACTGTCCTGTATCAATACCAAATTTATTATCCTTCAGTCCGGTCGCGATATAAGGATGAGATTGAATGCTAATGTCAGGATTAATTCTAAATACGACATTGGCTTTTTTACCTAACGTTTTAGACATCTCGCCGATACGTTGAAGCTCAGGAATACTTTCGACATTGATCTGATGAATGTCGTTTTGGATCGCTAGCTCTAATTCTTTACGCGTTTTACCCACACCACTATATACAAGTTGCTGATACCTAAAACCATTTTTAATGGCGTGCTGAATTTCGCCACCGCTGACGACGTCGACACCCACGTTGTTATCTTTGAAAACTTTTAAAACATCGGGATGAGAATTTGCCTTAAGAGCATAGAACAGGCGCACATCTTTCAAAGCACTTTGCATTTGCTGCACGCGCGCTCGAACGAAATCTAAGTTATAGAAAAATACCGGACCTTGGTAGTTTTTAGTCAATTGGCTCAGTTTATATTCTGTTTTATCGCCTAAAAAGACCAACTCGCCATTTTTATAAACCAAAAACGCTTTTTCCATGAACTTATGCCCCCAAAACGTAGCCTAAAACGTGAAGCTAAATTATTACGAAATACCCTAAAATGCTATTGAGTTTTTATGTGAATCTCATTAATTTACTGGGCAGGATGGTTATACTATGAAAATGGAATTATTTGCCCGCACTCAAAAACAGCTTCCCGTTTTTAAATATTCATTCGGCACGAATGGCCCTCGTGCCCTCATCATTGGCGGCGTCCACGGAGATGAGCCCGAAGGAGTAATCGCGGCCCAAGGCGTCCTTGCTGCGTTGAATGAATCGTTTAATTACACACTGCAAGTCACTGTCATCCCTGAATTTAATCCCGAAGGTATACTTAATAAAATCCGCATGAACTCGGCCGGAGTGGATCTGAACCGAAACTTGCCAACTAAAGATTGGTCACCAGTGGCTACTAAAGAACGCTACTTCCCCGGCAAATCAGCGTGCAGTGAGCCAGAGAACAAAGCCTTAGTGCAATTGCTCGATGCTGTAAAATATGACTTGATCATTAGCCTGCACTCATGGAACCCAATGATTAATGTCAATGGTCCTTCCTGCGAACTAGAAGCTGAAGTAATAAAGAAACACACGGGTTATTCGATCGAGCCTGATATTGGCTACCCAACCCCAGGAAGTTTAGGTACGTATGCAGGTAAAGAGCGAAACATCTCGACGATCACTTATGAAATTCAACGCGATATTGATTTCCATGAAATTCACAAAATTCACGTGCCGGGTTTACTTGATTGCTTAAAACAAACTGAAAAAAGGAAGCGCTCATGATCTTAGAACACGTTATTCAAAAAATTGACAAAGACTTAAAAGACGGCATGAACATCCATGATCTTTCGACTGAAGACACATCTGCCATCAAAGAAGTCATTCAATTGCTCGACCATGGTAAATTGCGTGTGGCTGAAAAAATCCCAGGCCAAACCGGACCCAAAAGCTGGAAAACTAACGAGTGGGTAAAAAAAGCGATCCTACAATACTTCCGGATTCAAAAAATGCAATTGATGGAAACAAACGATTTCAATTACTTTGATAAAATTGCACCGAAGAAGTGGACAGGAAATGAAGGTGTACGGGTGGTTCCACCCGCGATCGCTCGTTATGGTTCATTTCTAAACACAGGCTGTATCATGATGCCATCCTATGTAAACATCGGTGCGTATGTTGATTCAGGCACGATGGTCGACACCTGGGCCACAGTGGGCTCATGCGGCCAAATCGGCAAAAACGTCCACCTATCTGGCGGCGTCGGCATCGGCGGCGTTTTAGAGCCGACACAAGCTCAGCCAGTTATCATTGAAGACAATGTATTCGTGGGCTCTCGCTGCATATTAGTTGAAGGCGTATTCATCGAAGAAGGCGCCGTTATCGGCGCCGGTGTGACGATCACTTCGAGCACTAAAATCCTAGATGTATCGCAATCTGAAGTTAAAGAATACAAAGGCTATGTCCCAAAAAATTCGGTAGTTATCCCAGGAACTCTTAACAAAAAATTCCCGGCTGGCGACTATGGCGTGAACTGCGCACTGATCATTGGACAACGCAAGGCGAGCACGGATTTGAAGACGTCGCTGAACGATACTTTGCGAGATTTTCAAGTTTCGGTTTAGGTAATTATCCAGGCCCCCGGTGTGGGCAATTTTTTCAAAAAGCAGATGAGGCTAGTTCTTCATCCGCAGCACCTCAGCCGGAGAAATCTTCTCAATAGCTTTAGTCGGCAGATAAGATCCCAAAAACGCAACCAGTGTCGTCACAAACAACACCGTAAAGAATAGAAACAAATTCACTTTTGCTGGAATTGTTGAATCGTAATAAATATCCGGCAAGATATTTATTGGATACCATTCAAGTAAATAGCCCACTACCAAACCTAGCACGGCACCCACCGAAACACCTACCAACGACAAACTCACACCTATCTGAATGAAATATCGAATCGCTGCCTTTTGAGAAAGGCCCAATGTCCTTAACATCGCGATGTCGCGTTTCTTCTGCGAGATCAATAGCGCCAGGACCGTCAAAATTGAAAATGAAGCTATCAAACCGGCTAGACCCAAGAACAAGCCGATCATGAATTTTTCTAGTTTCAGTGCATAGAATAATGCAGAGTTGCGATCCATCCATGTTTGAATATTCCATTCGATACTTTTTTTACCATCACCTTTGTGGTCATCCACCCAGTCTTGCAAGCGGCTTTGAAAATGACCTGCGTCCATGGCATCTTTTAGCCAGACTTCAAGACCTACTTGGCGGCTCAACGAATTTCTTAGCGACGACAGTGTTAGATCTCGCATGTAGAAAATGTACTGGGAATCTAAGTCCGCTAAATTAGTAGAAAGAATTTTTTTGATTTTAACTTTTTCAAAAACTGGGACTTCGCCCATAGCAAGCACTAAACTCTCTGGCGGCAGAACCATCAAGTAATCACCTTCAAACACGCCAAGACTGCGTGCTAAATCCACACCAATCATAATCTCGTTAGATTCTGGAATATCCATCTCTTCCCACATTTGTGCATCGGGAGTTAAAGGCGCACTTCTCTTTAAATGCTTCTCATTTTGCTCTTTAATTTTCTGATTTAGATTTTCAAAACTTTTACGAACAAATCCTTGTGCAATAGCGCCGCGGAATTGTCCTTCCATCGTACGAATAATCACATCCTGAGTATCAAACAGCGAGTACCGCTCCGCTCCTAATTTTTTAATCTCTGTAACAATAGGATCGGATTCCAAATCTTTATAAGCCGCGCGATCTTTTGGTACAATAGTGAGATGCGCTTCGAGTGAGATCACCCGAGATTCAATGCTTTTATTCATTCCATTCATGATAAAAATAATCAGCAAAAATGCGAAGGTCGATACCCCGATGCTAATCATTGATAGGCGCGATATTCGTCGCACCAAATTTCCAGCGCGATTCGATAAAATTAATTTTTTAAACAGGAACAAGACCATGCTTAAGCTTAGTAAATAGGCGCTGGCAACGCAAGATGATTGTGAAACAAACTACGGTTTGCCGCCTTGTTTTTCCCGTGCTGGCTGACGAGTTCCATTTTTAATTTCGTCAGACTCTTCTTTGTTAACTTCTTGAACGGCATTACGTAGAAAGAAGTTCTTTTGCATAGCTTTCATCAACACGGTCGCCTCATCTAATGCTTCTAGAGCGCGTTTTGCCACCGTTGGAATTTCAGGGCCGTAGTTTTTCATCATTACGGTGACGGATTTAAAATCTTCCGTCATTTGCGCCAAACTGCCTGTTAACTGCGCTAAGTTTTTCGCTAACTGTGGATTCTGTCGATTCAACTCAGGCAAAATCACATTCAATTCTTTGGTTAATATGGCCGTTTGCGAAATCGTTTTCTTTAGATTTTCCTTATACGTCATCTGACGACTTAGCTTAATCACTTCTTCAGACATCTCATTCATATTGCCCATTAACGGATCTAATTTATCAAAAATACTTAGCATTGATTTCGTGCGATCGCGATCTAAGAAGGCTTCCATCAAGAATTGCAAATTGCTTAACATTTCGGAAATTTTTTCTAGCGATGTTCCTAAACGTTTACCGCTTAACAATGTCATTAAATCCAGAGTTTCTTCTGAATCTAGCAAAACTCCCTCTTGAGCGATCTTAAGTTCTGGACTTCCCACTGAAATCTCTAGTACGCGATCACCAATAACGAATGGTCGAACCAATTGTGCTTTAGAATCCTCACGAATCCTCTCATGGAATTTACCAAGCACAAAGTACGTTACACGAATTTTGTTATTTCCTAAAAGCTCGACGTCTTCCACACTACCGGCACGTAGACCGGCAATCAGAACCGTAGTTCCCGGATGCACGCCATCCGCCGACGCAAAAATGGATTCGAATTTTATTTTATTTTCAAACCAACCTTGCTTAATCGCTACGCTAATTGCCATCAGGAAACAGCCCGCTATCGCGAACAACACAAACAACCCGGCGACTCGTTCAAACTTGTTAAACTTTACCTTCATAAACTTACTGCCTTATTCCCTTCCGTCTGCGGCGCGTACAATAGGCCGTTGTCCAAATGGATGGTGATATGATTTATGTGGCTCATAAATTTTTCATCATACGAAGAGATGAAGACATGTTTTAATCCTCTCTCTGCACGATGCTTGTTAATAAGATCAATAAACTTAAGACTGGTCTCTTGACCTAAACCGACGGATGGATCATCTAGCAACAACACTTGCGGATGAGTCATCATTGGGCGCAGTAAGCACGAAATTTTTCTTACGCGGCCTGGGATATGCGCTGGGCGTTCGTCTTTAAATTTTTCTAATTCAAAATATTTCAAAACTTCCATTACACGGCGATTCGCTTCTTCCATATCCACTAATTTATGATAAAGCAACGGCAGCATCAGATTATCATAGATCGTGCGATTGTTAATTAAACCACCGTAATCAAACGTATATCCAATCGATAAACGGTACGGAAGAAACTCTTCAAACGACATATCACCGACGTCAGAATCATTAATTAAAAACTTTCCGGATTGTGGAACGATCAAACCACCTAAGATTTGCAGTAAAGTTGATTTACCAGCGCCCTGCACCGATTGAATCAAAACATTTTCGTTCGTAGGAAATTCAAAATCAGCATTCATCAAAATTGGATCTTGAGTTTCATGTTGGAAAAACAAACTTTCGAATTTCAGGCTTCTAATTTGTGGCATCAATTGGGTAAGTTCGCTCATACAACACCTAGTTTTTGAAGTTGGTTCAGGTAGACAATGGCTGTTACGACTAAATTAAATACGGTTACATAGATAATACTTTTAACCACCGCTTGCGTAGTTACTTGCGGAACTTCATGCGGACTCTTCTTTACACTCAGTCCCTGGAAACACGACACGACGAAGATAACGACGCCACTGAAACCGTTTTTCAATAGAAAAATAGCAACGTCTTCTTTTCCAAACGCGCGCAACAAGTTTTCGCTATAAAAGCTAAATGGAATATCATGAAAAAATTGTGTGATCAGGTAGCCGCCAAAAATTGCGATGACCATGAAATAAAAGGCTAAACAAAGCACACTGATAATACCGCCCACGATACGTGGAAATACGATATAGCTCAAAGGATTGATACCCATCGACTCTAAAGCTTCGATCTCGCGATTAGCACGCATATTGCCAACTTCTGTAGCGACCGCTGTTCCACTTCGAGCGATAACAACCAGCGCGGTTAACAAGGGGCCAACCTCACGCACTAGAACAACGACGATCAGATTACCGAGCATCTCGGTTCCACCTAAAAGAGTTAGATTAGTCATTCCTTGGATAACTAAAATTCCTCCCGTTCCCAAGGCTAGGACTGAAATCAATGGCATAGCTTGCCAGCCAGTAAAATAAATTTGCGTCGAAAGAACACTTACTGTCTGACGTAAACCTTGCGCCTGATCTAGAAACGCAGCACGAAACGAAAGATAAACCATTAGAAAAATTTTTAGCGTGTACTCTAAATTTTCCGTAATATTGCGACCTAACGATTCTATACGATCCCATACAATGTTCATGCGATTTTTATCGGAACAATTGTTACAATAGCTAACTCGCGCAAGGTCTAGTCTTTGATAAAGGCCCTATCAAAATTCTCGTTTTTATACGACCTTAGTAGGCCCAGACAGAGTAAAAAAGTGATTTCAAGGTTTCTTGAAGTCGATCAAAGTTTGAGTCCGATTCGCTCGATCGCACCATGACGTGCGTTTTGACGTCGATGACTTTAGGAAACACTCGATAGAAGGTTCGCTTAGAGCGATACATATGTAGCGCTGATGTGATGATCATTACGTCTTGGCAATTTAAAATTTCAGCCAGTGGCAGACTTTGCGTGGCGTTTCCAAATGTAGTTTCACTGCGTTTTTCCAGAACGACATCTTTTTCATCTACCTCGGGATAGTACACCCACAGCGGGAAAATTTCTTTGATGTCAGAATTGGGATTAACTCCCGAGATAATAAGTTTTCGAATATTTTTATTCGCTAATAGATCCATCGCCTCGCGAATACGTCCTGATCCACCAGTTAGGACAATCCCACAATCAGCCTCAGACGCGTGAGTCCACGCGGTCGAGCGCACAGAGCTGACCGCTACATATTCAAAATAAAATATAATGATAAATAAAACGATAAGGAAACTAGAAAAATAAAGAATTAATTTCTTTCTCATTCTGTTAGGATAAAACCCTATGCCTTGTAAGCTAAGACTTCAACTTCTACTTGAACGCCTTTTGGCAGTCCCCGAACTTCTACGGTTGATCGTGCTGGTGGATTACTTGGAAAAAAACGACCGTAGATTTCATTCACAATAGGAAAGTCATTCATCGCTGTTAAGAAGATAGTTGTTTTTACAACATTCTCAAACTTCATCCCACCCGCAATTAAAACCGCTTCAACATTTTTCATCACTTGTTCTGTTTGAGTTTTCACATCCTGTCCAACAACGTTCGCTGTCTTTGGATCTAGTGCTATTTGACCTGAACAAAATAGAAAAGGACCCGCCGAAATAGCTTGGCTGTAGGGACCGATTGGTTCTGGGGCTTCTTTTGTAAGTACAACTTTTTTCATATCAATCTCCAATTATCTTTATTCAATAATGTTAGTTTTAAATTTACTTAAAAGGATTAGATTATCTTAAAAGTAAAAAGTAATACCAGCACGCATTGGCGAATCAGCAATCGTTCTAAAACGGGTGTCTTTCAATGATGAAATCCCAGCTCCGCCTTCAAATGAAAAACCTAACGAATCCAAACCGGTTAAAAAGAACTCGGCACCAAAAACAGCATTCAACTCAAAACCATTTTGTTTTTCGCCGCCGCCTTCGTAATTCACAATGCCAACTTGACCACCGAAATAAAAGTTCAGCTGATTTTCGCGAAATAGAATTTTACGAACGCCGCCACTGACTACAAATTTTGATTGATCTTTTTTGGTATCGATACCGATACCTCCAGTAACGCCAAAGTCTTGATTGGGATAGTAAACAACGCCTACAGACGGAACATCTTCCGACGCATTGTTTTTCACGCCGACGCCCAGACGACTTGCCAAATCTTTAGCAAACACACTTTGAGACAATAGAACCATAACCGCTGTAACTTTAATGAATGATTTCATG
Organism: Bdellovibrio sp. 28-41-41; assembly: GCA_002256935.1. Taxonomy (GTDB): domain Bacteria; phylum Bdellovibrionota; class Bdellovibrionia; order Bdellovibrionales; family Bdellovibrionaceae; genus UBA2316. Next base: position 3,602 of record NCGL01000067.1, on the reverse strand, counting down.
ATCGGCTCCTTTACCTTTGAGACTCAAATGTTTTCACTAAAGGCCGGTATTTTCAAGATCTTAAGTGTTAATCGGAGCGTTATTTACTGGCTTCAAGAATAAGGTAATTTTACTCAGATCTACTATTCGCTGTCTTTAGTGACTTCAACTCGTTCGACTTTAACTTCTTTTTTGATGATGTCGATTTCGGCGCTGATTTTAAATTTGTGAGTCTCTGCAAATTTACTGAGTTCGCTGATCCAATCAATTTTATTAAATATACCGATGATCTCTTTAGACACACGTTGAGTGATATCGTCTTTGGATTTGTTCGCACTTTGAATAATTACATTCAAAATTTCTTTAGGCAACTTTAGCTCTTGTAAATAACTACGAACGCTTTCTTCAGTCATGAAGGCAGCCGAAACACCCGTCGTAAAAACTTTTTTCAAAGTCTCTGAAAACAATCCCTTAGGATCATCAAACAAAGGCCCGTCGTTCTTCTTACCTGAAGAATCATTATTTTCCATAAAGCTGCTGTATCCTTTTTTGATAACTAGAAACCATGTTCGGCAAACTCACGCTAACAAGTGTATTAGCGATTGGCCCCGGAACAAAAATACCAAATGTAGCCTCCACTTCATAGGTTGCTCGGCACTGGCTGCCTTCAGGTTCGATTTTCCAAGAGCCACGTTGAGTTTTAAAAACATCCCCCGAGATAAAATCCCAAGTTACCGTAGAGACGCCATTCTCTACATAGTTTTCAACCATTTGCAGTCGGTAGCTAAACGATTTGACCATCGACACATGGTACTCAACTAATTTTTTTGAGCCTTCTGACTTAATAACTTCGCATTTTTTTACCTCAGACAGGAACTCTGGGTATTTAGAATAATCAGTTACAATTTTGTAGAGCTGTTCTGCTGTGCATTTGAAGACTTCGCTTGTCTGTGCTTTTGCCATACTTAATTCTGTAGGACAGCCCAAGACGAAGTCAAACTCAAATTTTTTGACTAAAACGTCTTAACGTTCAGATTATGAAGAGCTTCAATCGTACGAATCGTACCCGATTTAGAGCGCATAACGATACTGTGAGTGCGCGCCATGCTTTTAGGCAAGGTTTTTACACCTTTCAACAACGGCCCATCAGTGATGCCCGTCGCACAGAACATCACGCTACCGCGAGCCAGATCGTTGATTGTGTACTTTTGATCCAAATTCTTGATTCCCATTTTCAGCGCGCGTGCTTTTTCTTCTTCGTTACGGAATTTCAAGCGACCTTGAAAATCACCACCCAAGCATTGCATCGCTGCGGCCGAGATCACGCCCTCCGGCGCTCCGCCGATACCGATTAGCAAATCGATACCGCTGTCTGGCCATGCGGCAGCCACAGCTGCCGACACATCGCCATCGCCGATCAAATGAATTCGCGCCCCTGTTTTGCGCGTCTCTGCAATTAGATCTTTATGTCTGGGACGATCTAAAATCACGACTGTTACATCACTCACTGATTTTTTCAAAGCCTCAGCGACGCGGTTGATGTTTTCAGTTGGCGATTTATCAATATCGATCATGCCCTTGGCCGCTGGACCGCAGGCAATCTTATCCATGTAGGTATCTGGCGCATGAAGAAAATTTCCATGTTCGGCTAATGCAATCACAGAGATCGATCCGACGCCACCCGTAGCACAGATCGTAGTACCCTCAAGAGGATCAAGTGCGATATCTACTTTGGGAGAGTCTTCAGATTTAATCCCCACTTTTTCACCGATGTATAACATCGGAGCCTCATCACGTTCGCCCTCACCGATAACAACCGTGCCATCAATGCGAACTGTATCAAACGCCCGTCTCATAGCATCGACAGCGGCTTGATCGGCTGCTTTCTCATCGCCATGACCAATCCAACGAGCACTTGCCAAAGCAGCAGCTTCAGTCACACGTACAAATTCTAAAGCCAGGTTTCTTTCCATACTAGGGTCTCCATCACATTTTTAAATTCTTTGGTTAGTCTCTGAGGTCTAAGATTTTTATCGAGTGATACATGCTCAGTTTCTGCTAAGCTTATGATCTCACTCTCTTTTTGAATTTTATATTGGAAGTAAATTCGAATACCTTCCATTTTTACTTGAAGATCGATCGTCAGCACATCACCAAAAAATGAAGGCTTAACGTGCTTCACTCGAGTTTCTAAAACGGCAAAGTGAGAGGCGCTTTCTGGCTTCTGGTAATCAATCAAACCAACCGAGTGGGCCCAGGCAACCCTAGCTTCTTCGCAAAAGCGTAAATAGTTAGTATGATGGACCACACCCATAGTGTCGGTTTCATAGAATTGTACGCGATGCTGGTATGAAAAAATGTTATTCGATTTCATTAATTTAGCCCCCAAATCTACACCGTTTATACTTTTTTTCAATTTTCTTTTTTCAAATGACAAAACTAGGGGCCTGACCTACACATTTAGGCTCGTGTCGACACTTTTACCTCTGTGGAAACAGAAACTTCCGATGCAGTTAACTATGAGCCGTGTTTACGTGGTTCCTGTTGTTATTTTGTGCTTAAATCAATCGCGTTTTTTCTTCTCCATCATTGCCGCAGTGTTATTCATCATGGCTTCAATCACTGATTATTTCGACGGCTACTATGCTAGAAAATGGAAGCTGGTCAGTAACTTGGGCAAATTCATGGATCCGGTCACGGACAAGATTCTGGTTTCCAGCGTTTTAATTTTTCTGACCTATCAAGGCTTTATTGACCCTTACGTAGTTATTCTATTGGTTGTTCGTGATACATTCATTGGCGGCATTCGCGCCGTAGCTTCGGCAGATCAAATTGTTATTGACGCTAAGCCGTCAGGAAAATGGAAAGCCGGCCTTCAGATGGGCGCCATTCCTGCATTGATCCTGGGGAATTCCTACCGCGGGCAGTACGACGCAGAGATTTTTACCCAAATCTTCCAAAAAGTGGGACAAATTGGGTATGGGGTACTTTGGGCGTCTTCGATTTTAAGTATTGTCAGCGCGATAGAATATTATAACATCTACAAAAGTGGTAAAAAGTAGGAATTATGCTTAGATATTTGCAACCCTCATCATGGCTGTTTATTTTTATTGCTCTACTATTGTGCTTATATTTTTCTACTAAAATGCAAAGCGGCCGTCGCTTGGCACCTATGATCAAAGTCAGTCCCGCATCTTTTGTTAGCTTCGGTCAGTAATTCGTGGTTACATTCAGTACATGACGACATCATCTATTCGAAAAACCGTATTAATTTTATTGTCAGTGTCCGGCCTCGCCTTCACAGGCTGCGAAACGTGGGGCGTTCTACAAAGTCTGATTGAACCTCCAAAAGTTGAAGTTAAATCAGTCGATATCGGCAAAGTCGGCATGGAAGGAATTGATTTAGAAGTTAATCTAAAAATCAATAATCCCAATTCGACTCCGCTTAGCATCGATAAATTTAAATATGATCTGGCGATTGGTGATAGCTCACTATTCAGCGGCGTTTACGACAAAAAAGTGGAATTGAAATCAAAAGATGTGACCGATGTGATGATTCCAGTAAAACTAGATTACAAATCGGCACGTGCGGCTGTCGAAAACTATCTATTCAAATCAGTTCG
>NCGL01000066.1 GCA_002256935.1 Bdellovibrio sp. 28-41-41 | reverse complement strand
CAAAAAGAGAAAACATTTGCAAAAATGACAGAAATTATTAAAGTGGAGATGTAACCCATGTCTTTGTACTAAAGTGTTACCTATGTCTTTGATTGGTCAGTAGCCTTGTTTGAACGGATAAACAAAAGGGTACTTCTCACGGAAGCTGGATCAGATCTGAAGAACTTTATTGAAACGTATTCAGATACACTCGACTCCTTTATTGATAGTGTTGCGCAAAAGAAGTCAGAGCCCCGAGGCCAAGTACGCTATGCAATGCCAGCCAGTTGCCTGAAAACGCCTCACTTCCCAATTCTTCTTGAAGAAAGACTGAAATTCCCAAAAATTGACATCAACGTCACTATCGCTGCAAATGATGAGATTTTCGAGAAGCTCATTAAAGGCGAAATCGACTTCGGATTTGTCACAAAAAAAAGTGAAAACCCCGTGATTCAACATGAGCTTTTTGCGCAAGAACAATACGCTCTTGTTGGTCATGATCGTAGCCTTGTTAAAAGTATTTCTTCACAAACTTTGTCTGAAATCCCGTTTATATCCTACCCAGGAATGGATGTCTTATTGGAATTCTGGAAGCACATCTATTTTCCTCAGAAGAAAAACTTCAATGCGCATTCGATGGTTCATCGAGGTGAAATTAACCATCTGGATGGAGCTATAACCATGGTTCGACATGGGGTAGGTTGCGGTGTTTTCCCGCGGCATTGCGTGGAAGAGTTTATACTATCAAAGGAACTTTTTGCTTATTCTCATCAGCTGAAACGAGATCCAGTTGGCGAAATCTTTATTGTCACCAGGAAGAATTTTAATTTACCTACACGAGTTCAAAGAGTGCTTGACACATTTTGGAAAATGAAATCTTCATGACGCCTCAATTTCTGCCCGTCGGATATAAATAGCCATTATTTCCTGATCTTTACATCCTCCCAATGCCAAGACAGCGGCTGATGCGACACCATCTAGCAGCCGTTTTACGACTAAAATGACAAATGTTGCCTTTCTGACATCTGCAAATATTTTTTCAGCCGCGATAGTGCCACCAAACAATGTCGCCATAACAACCACAATATCAATAAGTTTGGAGTGCCAAATAGAGTCGACACAATTGCACGCTCGTCGGGGTATTTTGTGCAATCAATTTCAAAGATAGAGTCAGGCCGTGATTGAAGATGTTTGGCATAGGAAGTACCCAGTTCATGGGGCGCTTACGCTAGAAGGGGTTTTTGGATACTCTTGCATATAAAGAACTACAGGATAAATATCAACTAACATTTTTGGCAATGAAGAAGAATAAGTCAAAAGTTCCAAATGTAGACCAAATTGCAGCTCGGCTACAAAGACTTGCGTTGAAGGGGCAGTATAAAAAAGGCTCGGATATCGCGAAAAAAATTCTGAAGACCTACCCTGAGGATTTCTACTTTACATATCAATATGCAAAGCTTCTCGGTGATTGGGCTGATGATTTGCCAATCGGGCGGCAAAAAAAAATGAAAATGAAATCCGCACAAATCCTGAAGCCATTGACCAGAAAACTATCAGGTAAACCTGCCGGCATGCGATTTGGAGTGTGTCTTAATTATTATTATCAGACTTTCTCGCTTCACAGCATGTACAAATATGGAAAAAGATTTATGAGGACCGATAAGAAATTAGGTCTTTATGCTCAAGCTCTCGGGGCAGGTCTTTTGGCCGAGGAAAACTTTAACAAAAGTTTGCAGACTCGAGCCAAGCGCTGGGCCGGGAGCGCCGTTGTTCACTGGAACAAGTATGGTTTAAAAGGTGAGACTTACTATTTTCCGTTTTATAGCTTAGCAATGTCATGGGTCATTCTTGATCAACCAGACAAAGCATTAGCACATCTCAAAATTGCGGCTAAGCTCAGCCAGCGTTCGCTCAAGTGCTCTGAGTTTGAAAAATTATATCAACTCATTCAAGCAGACTTAAGAAAATGAATTTACATCTAGTGACGGGCTTCTTTCGCTTTATCCTAGAGTAATAAGATTAACTCAAACTTTCAAATAAATGAGTCCTGTTTTGAGAGAGTATCCACTTGTGTTCCTATTCGTTTTCTGATGAGATTTTAGGTTCGAGGTGAAAAAATGAGACAGTTGGTATCTATTTGTTTGGTAGGAATGAGTTTGTTCTTTTTTGAATCTAAAGCGGATTCACGTTTTGGTGTGGTTTTAGTTGTAAAAGGAAATGTGAATATTAAGGCGACCTCCGGAGCCGATAAAACCGCAACCGTTGGTTTGGATTTGGTAGAGGGGGATAAGTTAACTACGGGGCCAGAGTCGACAGCTAAGATAGTCACAGTAGATCGCAATGTGATAGTCGTTGGAGAAAAATCTGAACTTGTGTTTGAAAAATACAAGCACGAAGATGAAAAGAAAAAAGCGGTTGTACTTAACCTTAAAGAAGGCAATGTTCGCAGTTCTATTAAAAAGAAATATGATCAAAAAGAAGAATATTATCACATAAAAACGCCAACTTCGGTGGCGGGTGTTCGCGGAACAGATTTTTATGTTGAACATAATGTCGCGTCTAAAGAAAATGTAATCTGCACGTTCGAAGGGAAGGTTTCGTATAAGCCTAATGAATCACAAACTGGGTTCCTGGTTGAGGCTGGAAAGTTTATCCGCCATAAACAGGGCGAAGACGTGAAAATAATTACGGCTAAAGCACCTTGGGTTGAAAAAACTTTAAAGAGTTTAGAAGTCACGGGAAAAGAAGAGATACCAGCTGGCGATAAGAGTAAATCGGTAAAATAGAGGGCTAGATTAAGTTCGCTCTCTTTCTGTCTCTCTCAGAGCGGTTCTAATAAACTGGTTTTTTAAACTCACGAATCTTTCAATACCAACATGACATCGGCGCCGTAACGTTCTAATTTTTCAGCACCAATACCGTGAATATTCTGAAGATCGTTAAAATTACCCGGGTTGAGCAAAGCGAGTTCTCTTAGGGTGCGATCACTGAAGATGATAAACGCTGGAACATCCAACTCAACCGCTTTTTGTTTTCTCCAAAACTTAAGCGCTTGAAAGACCGCTTCCTGACTAGGGTCAAGAATAATAGCGTCGTTGCTTTGAGAGCGTTTTTTACTCGATAATTTTGAGGCTGACGATCTTGGCATCTTATCTTTAATGCGCTCAACGATCGTAACTTTTGGTAACACGATTCTTCTGTCGGATTGAGGCAAGCAATTGTCGCAGTGACCGCATTGAGGAATACGCTGAGCATCTTGGTAGTAAGTTAATATTTCGGCGTGGCGACATTCGGAACTTTCTGAGTAGTTGACTAAGGCGTCCAGATTTCGCCAGCGAGCGCTTTTGATCTCTTGAGGTGCGTCTGAGCTTTGTATGAAATACGACTGCAGGCCTTTGTCTTTAGATGCATAAAGCATCATGCATGTTGAATCCTGACCGTCGCGGCCAGCGCGACCCATCTCTTGATAAAGGGCATCGATAGTTGATGGCATATGATAGTGAATAACTAAGCGCACGTCCGATTGATCGATACCCATTCCGAACGCGTTCGTTGCGACCAAGATACGAAGATCTCCGTTCATGTACTGTTCTTGAACCTGAGTTCGTTTGTTGGGTGTCAGTCCTGCGTGGTAATAACCAACTCCGCTGAAGCGTTCCGAGAGCTCTTGATGGACCTCTTCTGTTTTTTTGCGGGTTCCGCAGTATACAATGACACGACCAGTAGGGTGTTGCTCGATTCCTTTGATCAACAATTGGTTTTTCATATCTTCGCCATCGCACATTTCGACTTGGAAATATAAATTGGGACGATAGAAGCCATGTACTCGTTTTTCTGGATTTCTTAGGCGTATTTGAAGAGCAATGTCATGCAGTACTGTTGGTGTTGCGGATGCGGTTAGAGCCAAAGTCGGAACGTCAGGACGCAGGCGTTTTAAAATATTTAATTGGCTGTATTCTGCGCGAAAATCGTGTCCCCATTGGGAAACGCAGTGAGCTTCATCGATAGCGAACAAAGCGATTTTTCGGCTACGAATCCATTGTTGAAAACCTTCTTTCTGAACGCGCTCCGGGGATAAGTACAGTACGTACGGACCGCCTTTTTGGATGTCGGAAAAAATCTGTCGTTTTTCATCTTCGGTTTGACCCGAATAGATCGCGCCGGCAGGAATTTTATTATTTTTAAGTGATCTGACTTGATCTTTCATCAACGCAATCAGTGGCGATACGACAATAACAAGCTCTTTGGTAAAGACGGCAGGGAATTGAAAGCACAGGGATTTGCCACCACCCGTAGGAAGAACAGCTAAGACATCTTTTTTGTTAATAATAGATGAGATAATTTCTTTTTGTCCGGGGCGAAACGCGGTCAAATTAAAATTTTCTTTGAGTACACTGTCTAGTTCTATTTGCATGGTAAAAACTATAGCAATAGGGCGGCCGTCCTGTACACCACTAAAGCTTGCGTCGTTTTTGGACAATTAAGCAAGTTGGCCGCGGGCTTTAAGCGTTCGGTTTAGTTTTTCTTTGTAGAGCTGCAGGAGTTGATTTCCAACCTCATCGTCCTCAGTAGCAGCAAAAGCTAGGGCAATGGCTTGCAGAGTCGACATGCCTTCTTCAAAATGCTCAGCACGCAAGTGCTGTGTCGAGGTATTAGGCGTGCTAATCATCACTCGCTCTAAATGGCGTAGTTCGGGATGACGGATAGCGACCTTACTGGCTTGGCGCCAGTTGCCATCAGGAACAATCAACTGAATGGGTAATGGACTTTCGCTAACGAGGGTCGGTGTTAACTCGCGCGCCTCATCAGATGGAAAAAATAAAAGTGTTCGATAGTTTGGTGTTAGTAAGTCAGATAAATCTAAAGGACCAGCATCTTTTAAGCCGCGAACGCGCATTTCACTGTTCTTTAAACTTTTCAGAGCCAGACGACCGGTGTTGCTAGTGCGTTTAAGTTCTCGGTGATGAATCACTAAAACTAATTTAGTCTTTAAATCTAAACTGGGAATTAAATGACAAAGGCAGAGGTCTTTATGAAGACCGCAATCGAAGCAAGGATCCTTTGTTTTTCGTTTGCGTTCTAAAGTCATGATCTTGTGGTCGTGATTTTCTTTTTGATACTAGCAATCGATTCAGCATGACTGCGCACTTTTAAGCTTACGCCTTTTTCATCATAGCTTTCAGATAGAACTTTCATTTTTCCGCGGATTTCGCCTATGATGCCTTTGGCAGTATACGGGACAAAGATGTCTTCATCTTGCATGTCGGTTTCAAAGTAACTCATGATCTGATCGCGTAAAGATTTTAAGTCGTCTTTGTTGCGCGTCGAAAGCATGACGGCATCCGGGTATTCAGTCTTAAGTGATAATTCTTGATCCGGCGTTAGGCGATCGCGTTTATTTAAAATTAAAAGGCGAGGCGTTTCGTTAGCACCAACTTCGCCAAGAACGGATTGTGTGACCTCAAGTTGGGAGCGAAATGAGGGATCAGAGGAATCGACAACAAATAACAAAAGGGATGCGTTCAGGGCTTCATCTAAAGTTGATTTGAACGAGGCGACTAGATCATGCGGCAACTTTTTAATAAAACCGACCGTATCAGAAAGCAAAACCTTTGGTCGAGTTTCAGGATGCAATGGACGAATCGTAGTGTCCAGTGTCGCGAATAGTTTGTCGGCGACCAGAACTTCGCTGCCAGTCATCGCACGCATCAATGATGATTTACCCGCATTAGTGTAGCCAACTAACGCGACAGAAATTTCTTGCTGACGACGAGCTCTGCGAACTTCGTGTTCGTTGCCGATAGAGGCTAGTTCAATTTTTAATTCTTTAATTCGGTCTCTAATTTTTCGTTTATCAAGTTCTAGTGCGCTTTCGCCGGCACCTTTGCCGCCAACGCCGCCACCACCACGGTCTTCACCCCCTCCTGTTTCTCGAAGCCTGGGAGCTACATAAGTTAAACGCGCGATCTCGACCTGTAGTCGTGCGGCTCGCGTTCGGGCATGCCGGCTGAAGATTTCAATAATTACACCTGTGCGATCAAGAACCGTGACTCCGGTAGCGCTCTCTAAGTTTCTAATTTGTGAGGGGGATAAATCTGTATCGACAATTACGATATCGGCAGCGCCTATTTTATCTGCGGGGATACTGGAAGATGACAATGTGTCGTCTTCGGTTTCTTCGGATTCTAATTGCAAACGCCGATTGGAATCGTCGCCATTTGAACTGCTAAGTTCCGGAAACCCGTCATCGGCGGCGTCTTCGTCTGACTCGTCATCAGATTCTTTATTTTGTTTCCATTTCTCTGCCGCTTTGCTGAGTTTGCGTTCTACAACAGCCGCTATTTTTCCGCTACCGTCGGTCCACTGAGCTAGTTCTTTTAATTTTCCATCACCTAAGATGGATGCGGAACGATCGGAAGCTCGTTTTTGGGTCACTTGGCCAATAACGGAATAACCCAAAGTAGTCACCAAACGAGTAAGCTCGTCCAAAGACGCCTGAAGCTCGGAACTAGAAATTTTGGGTAACTGAATCCCTACTAAAACTGCATTTTTAACGGGTGTCTGCATCCTTTTGTTCTACCGTTATATGCGTCCTCAAGCAACTCATAAGGCGTAGATAGCTCATGTAGAAATTGTCGAAAATTTGGTCCTCATTTCCATTTTTTGGGAGTTTTATCGAATAGCTTAATAATTCAGGCCTAAGAAGTGGATTATATGGGTTTTTTAGTGGCCTTTTGTGGAATTTCCATGCACTGAATTTGCAATAGGTCTCGGCATGATGAAACGTATGTTTTTTTACAGTAGTGGCTGTATTAGTTGGATTGCAATGGCCTTCGTTTGCCGAGGAGGGTAACGAGGTTGAAAAGAAAACCGTCGCGTTTATCAAATTAGCTCGTCAATCCGAAGAGTTTACGATGTATGGTTCTGATCAGTTGAATTTAAAAATAGCGATGGCCTCTGTCGCAGAAAAACAAACGGTCGACATCGATCACATCAAACAAATTTACGTATCTGTGCAAAGTAAAGTGACTACAATTAAAAAAGAATTCGCTTCGTTTCAATAGATTGAACCATCATTTACGACTGATGCAGATAAAGAAAAATGGCGGAAAAACAAGGCGGCTCAAGAAAAATTTAAAACAGACATGCTGAAAATGACTGAAGCGTTTAGTAATCTAGATAACCGGTTGCAAAATTCATTTAACGAAATGTTTGCTGGAGAAGGTGATGGTTTCCATTTACTCAAGATGGATTGGTTCTATCTTTATTCTCGAATGCGGGGCCTCAGCTACAAAAAATGGTGCAAAACTTAGGTCGTAATTCAGCTCTAGCACCTAAGTGGCAAGAATTGTTTCAAACGTTTGAATCTAATGTTCGCCCGGTTCCATTCTGGCAGGTCGAACAGTTATTAGCGCGCGCTAAGTTCCCATTTAAAATTATAGAATTCAATCGGGAACCGCTGGGTGTAGGGACAATTGCGCAGGTTCACTTGGCTAAAGTGCAATTACTTAACCGTGAAATCACTGAATATGTGTTTCGTTTTATCAAACCGGGTATGAAAGAAAAAGCCCTGGAAGAAGCCGACGTAATTCAAAATGCTTGTGTTGCGATCGACCATCATCCAAATGTTGTTGAATTGTCGCTAGATTCTGAGCCGCTTTTTATGTACTCAACAAAAGCGCCCGGAAAGAAAATCTCTAAATATTCGATTCCTGTTCAGCAAAACCTAGTCAATCGCGTTGTTGAGGTTTGGTTAGAAGAAGCCATGTTTGGCTCTGGTTACTTCCATGCCGATTTACATCAAGGTAATTCCATGGCGTTGTTACGTGAGGATCAAAAAGGAAACAATCGCTATCTTAAGTCATTTATTGATTTTGGTATGTTTGGTCAGTTAACTAAAAATGACCGCGTTAACTTGATGGGTCTAGGAGCTAATTCAAGTCGATCCAAAGAATTCACTTTTGTCGATTTCAGTGAAGGTCGCTTTGAAGCATCCTATCCAGTCAATCAAAGTGTTAGGCCTGAAAGAAATTTCCACCACGGACATTGCGATACTCGGTTGGAAACAATATGTTTCTCCGAAATTGACTAAGACAGCGGCGGTGAGTACCTCTGCTAATATGTGTTTGGGTTTTTATGTAAAGCAAAGTGCTAAGGTCCAGCGTCATTTTACGGAAATTCGCGCTCACGTAAAATCCTTGGAAGAAAACACCTATTGTTCACCTCCGACGGAAGATAAAATCTTTGTTTGTATCACCGTTAAGAATGAAAATGATGCGCGATTTAGTTTTTGTAGTATTGGCTGGCGGTATTCTAGCTGACACAGAACGTGATATCCTATACTTCTGTTGTGGTGCTACCGGTTGTGATCCAAAATTTATTGATGATACTTTGAGCGAAATCACAAAATTGACTTAAACTAGTTGAATCAGACATTGAAAACATACCCAAAGACAAATAAACTTTGGGTATGTTAGAGTATTTTTCCGCAAGCTATCAGCGAAGAAAACGAATCCAAAGAATTATATCTCTTCGCGACGGCTATGATGCCTATCGGCCAAATCGCATTAGCGAAGGCGAAAACTTTTTATTTCCCCGATACACCTGGCTCCGTTTTTTTCTAACCGTCGCTGCGGTCATGATCGTAATGACGCCGATTTCCTATATCTTGAGTACTTTTTTCGGTTCAGCCATCAATGTAAAAGTTAAAACACTGATTGTAACAGCACTGACCATGGTCGCGGGTTTTGTTGCTGTCGAAATTGTGGATAGTTTCTTTATGCGCTGGGAGCGGGTAATGGAAGAATTCAAGCGCACAATGTTGCCATTCTTCATATTATTTGGATTAGCATTTATCTATATCGCAATAAAAAATCCTGATGATTTTACACGATATTTTAAGAGCTGGCATAAAGAAGTAAATCAAGAAATACAAACTAAATCCATTCCGATCGTGGCAATGCCGGCGCAAGGCCTTAACTGGCGGATGATGTATGACAGCCCCTATCATTTGAAAAAAGCTACATTCGAAGAGGCAACAGAGTTCTGCAAGGCTTTTGGGAAAGATTGGCAGCTATATGATGGTGATAGAACATTTTACGCAAGTCCAAACGCTAAATTTGATCGGATGTTTTCTGTTTGGACAAGCAGAATTGGCGGCCAAATGGGTTCCGCTGGTATTCAAGCGCCAATAGTTTTTAGTTCCACCAAGCCCGGAGATATTTTAGCTGTCCTGTGTATAAATAAAAGGATTCATAATTGATTTACGAAGAATTGAATTCACTATCTAATCGTGAACTGATTGATTTAGAAGATACTCTATTGCTTGAACGAGAAATGGATCCGCAGATGCGTATTCGGCATACAGGCGGGCGATTTGTTTTGCTGATGTTGACGGGAATCATTTGGTTAGTGCTAACAATGACGATGGCTTCTAAGCTCACACAGATGACAATTAAGTCTAACTTGCATGGAATTATCAGTGTTGTAGGATTTTCCGTGTCGTTCGGTTTGTCAGTCTATTTGAGCCACTTGATCTGGCGTAAATCGGGTGTTAAAACACGCGTCTTTATCCGCAATGCCGTTCACTACTGGCCCGTTACGTTTTGTTTTATTGCGGGCGTTCTGATATTTCTAAAAGGGTGATTCTGAGTACAGTTGAGCGGTTAAGTACGCCAAATCCCGTGCGCAGGCTTGTCCTTGAATGGGATCGGCTTGAATTTCCTTAGCGTATTTCTGCCAGCGCGTTTGACAGTCTAAATTTTTAGACTGTTTAAATTTATCATTTAAAATTTCAAACGTTCCTGGATCTTTTATCGAACGTAGTAAATCCAAAGATAAAACATTCGTTGTGCCTTCCCAGATGACCATAGCCATCATATCACGAAGAAGCGCCGGTAAGCCCGTGTCTTCGATGTAACCGGCACCGCCGAAACCTTCGATACATTCAGAAATAATTTCATAGCTTTTCTTTGCGGTGTAGAGTTTCGTCACAGGCGTGATCAGACGAAGTGTCTTTTTCTCGACGTCGCTAATTGTACCGGCTTCTTCTTTGCCCAGTAAACTGACGGAGTAAAAAGTCAGATTGAACAAACGTGTGAATTGATTTTCCAAGTCGTTTAAAAGTTTTTTATGTAACGGTTGTTCAGCAATCACTCGTCCAAAAGCAAAACGAGATTTCGAATAACTTTGCAAGTAATCAAGAGCTCGGCGTGCTTGTGAAATCGAACAGATACTATTGTATATGCGAGTGATGTTTAAAATCGTAGCGATGGTTTTAACGCCTTGACCTTCTGGTCCTATCATTTGAGCGGGCGTTCCGTTCAGTGTTAACTCAGCGGTCGGCAGCGCGTGCGTTCCCATTTTATCTTTTAGTCGATGAATCAGAATATTATTGAGTGCGCCTTTTTCATTACGAAGGGGAACGAAAAATAAACTCAATTCGGCCGCAGACTTTGCATTTTCCGTTCGACCCAATGCCATTGATATTTGCGAAGTGGTCGCCGAAGTAAACCATTTCATTCCATACAGAGCGTGACCATCGGCTGTAGTGCGCGCTTCAGTTTGTGAAAGGCTGACATCCGATCCGCCAGTTTTTTCTGTCATCCATTGTCCTGATGTCCAAAATGACTTTGGATCACGGCTAGTAAGATGCTTGAACGCATTTTTTTGCTCGGGCGTTTGTCCCATTTTCTCAAGAACCCGTGCGGCTCCATCCGTCATGGCTAACGGACATGAAAATACAGCGCTGGATGAATGATATAGATAAAGCAAAGACATTTGCTCGATACGACTTTTCTCACCGTATTCGCGCGAATACGCGCGCGCCACAACGCCTTCTTTAGCTGCGATGGCTTCAAGTTGTTTCCACTCGGCAGAGGTTTGGATATGATCAATGCGATTGCCCCATGGATCGTAAGAAATTAAAACAGGAGGTTGTTTGCTTGCTAGATGTGCTAGCTGTAACCATTCTGTAGCGGCCAAATCCCCCCATACAGTGAATTGAGTTTCAATTTTGGTCTGATCTTTGTGTTCCGAAAAGTGAGACTTAATTAAACCTTTTAAGAGAGGATCGTTTAGGAAGGTATTTTCTATTACGGGCGGCGTTTGAAAAAATGTATCCATATCTATATCCTTAGGTGCCTGTTTAGTAGAAGCAACTACTTAATTTTTGCGTTACATATATTTGAAATCATTGCCGTTTGACGTCCGTAATAAAAATCGAGCTATGGAGACAAGTGCGGGTCGAACAGATAAACAGCTCCTGCAGCAGAGACAAAGTTTATCCCATTTTCATCGTAGTCTTGATCTGGAACCCCAATAGCGAAGGTATCAGTAGATAAAAATATACTGGAACCAAAATGATCATTGGCTAATCGAGTATTTGTTCCACTTGCAACTATTTTTTGTTGCTGAGTCCACGTTGTTCCTGTGCGAGTGAATACAAAAATAGCTCCTGCATCTGTCGCCAAAAACCCACCGTTTTCATCATAATCTTGGGCTGGGGCTCCAGCAACTAATGTATTTCCATATAAACTGATACTCGAGCCAAAATGATCATTGGCTAATCGAGCATTGGTTCCACTTGCAACTATTTTTTGTTGCTGCGTCCATGTTGTTCCTGTGCGAGTGAATACAAAAACAGTTCCTGCACCTGACTGCATATTCCCGCCATTTTCATCGTAGTCTTGATCTGGAGCCCCCACAACTAATGTGTTCTCATATAAACTGATACTATTTCCAAAGTGATCATTGACTAATCGAGCATTGGCTCCACTTGAAACAATTTTTTGTTGCTGCGTCCATACTGAACTCGAGCGAGTAAAGACATAAGCTGCACCTGATGACATAAGCATATTCGCGCCATTTTCATCGTAGTCTTGATAGCCAGCTCCAACCGCTAGTGTTTCTCCAGACAAGGATAATTTATAACCGAATCCGTCAGAAGCTACACGTGCATTTAATCCACTAGCCACTATCTTTTGCTGTTGAGTCCATGTTGTGCCGGTACGTGTGAAGATAAACACTGCCCCAGCATCGGTAACAAGTACTCCTCCATTTTCATCATAGTCTTGTTCGCTGGCCCCAACAGCCAGCGTATCCTCAGATAAAGAAAGGCTACTACCAAAATGATCATTAGCCAATCTTGCATTTGTCCCTGTTGCAACTAACTTTTGCTGTTGTGTCCATGTTGTGCCCGTACGTGTGAAGACATATACAGCTCCGGCATTGCCAATAGGATTAGCGCCATTCTCATCATAGCTTTGATTAATCGTTGCGACTGCCAAAGTGTTTTGAGACAATGAAAGGTTGGAACCAAAATTGTCATTTCCAACTCGAGCATTTGTTCCCGTTGCTAATATTTTTTGTTGAAGTACCCACGGGACTGAAGTAGTCGACCTTGTATAAATAAAGACGGCTCCTGCGCCCGAGACAAAATTAGCGCCCTTTTCATCAGTGTCATCATAGGGTACACCTATAGCTAAAGTTAGTTTATCTTCTGATAAAGCAACTGCACTCCCAAATTTTGCTGAGTCACTCAAGATACGCTGACTATTTAAAATTGAATTATCCACCAATCTATTTTGCTGGGACCAAGCTGAAGCGTTTCGGGCAAATTCAAACACCGCCCCGGCGTCCGAAACAAAGTCTGCTCCATTTTCATCGTAGTCATTCCTATATGACCCTATGGCCAAAGAATCTCCAACCACTGACAAACTATATCCAAAACCATCTCCAACGATTCGAGAGTTTGCACCAGTCGCTACTAATTTTTGCTGCTGTGTCCATACTGAACCCGAGCGGGTGAATACATATACAGCACCGGTATTGCTAATAGGATTAGCGCCATTTTCATCGTAGTCTTGATCTGGAGCCCCCACAACTAATGTGTCTCCTGATATTGAAAGACTCGAGCCAAATTTATCGACTGAAATCCGAGCATTTGTTCCGCTTGCAACTATTTTTTGCTGATGAGTCCACACTTCGCCTGAGCGGGTGAAGACAAATACAGCACCAGCTCCTGCAACATAACTAGCCCCATTTTCATCATAGCCCTGTTCAGCAGCTGCTACAGCCAAAGTATTTAAATACAATGAGACCTTACCGCCAAAGTAATCATTACCTAATCGAGCATTTGTTCCACTAGCGACTATTTTTTGTTGCAGATTCCATACAGAACCTGAGCGCATGAAGACAAATACAGCTCCGGGATTAAAGAGATTATTTGCCCCGTTTTCATCATAATCATGGTAATAGGCCCCGATAGCCAAGGTATCTGAATATAAAGAAACACTTGAACCAAAATTATCAGCTACCATCCGAGCATTTACTCCGCTGGCCACTATTTTTTGCTGATGGCTCCATACGGAACTCGATCGAGTATAAACAAATACTGCTCCGGCATCTGAAACAAGATTAACACCATTTCCATCATAATCCTGTCCAGGAGCACTCACAGCAATAGTATCACCAAATATGGAAACACTTGAGCCGAAACTGTCATCAAATATTCGAGAACTTGTTCCGCTTGCAACTATTTTTTGCTGCTGACTCCATACAGAACCAGTACGGGTGAAGACAAATACAGCACCAGCTCCTGCAACATAACTAGCTCCATTTTCATCATAGTCCTGTTCAACAGCAGCTACGGCCAAAGTATCGCCAGACATAGAAACACTTGAACCAAAATTGTCATTTGATAGTCGAGCGTTTGTGCCGTTGGCTACAATCTTCTGCTGAAGTACCCATGGGTTTGAAATTGATGTTCTCACATATATAAATACGGCCCCAGAGTCTGTTACTGGATTCAAGCCCGCTCCATCCATGTCATCAAAGGGAGCTCCAACTGCTAAAGTCAGTTTATCCTCTGAATAGGCTACGGCACCTCCGTAGTATGCTCCCGTGCTTGATAAACGTGAACCTGAAATAATCATACTATCTACTAACTTAGATTGTGCATGGGATAATATTTTTAAATTTTTATTTCCAGCAAGAGAAGCAACACCGCCTGGAGTGTCCAAAGTAATAGGACTTACATTCCCCGCCAAGTCGGATATTGAACCAGAATTTAAATCCAAAGCCGATGAACTTGTATAATCTAAATCAGCAGCACTTTCCCAGAGCCCTACAATATAGGAAAAACTAATTTTATTTGTACCACTTCCACCAGTATAATCGATAACTCTAACTTGATTTGATAGCTGAATTGATAATTTCGGCGTACCGCTTACCAACACTGGTTCTGAGAACTCAATTTCAATATTAATCAGGTTCCCAAATTTATATTGGGCATCAGGATTTGAACTACTAACCTGAACTAATGTAGGACTTTGAAGGTCTACAGTGTAGGGACCTTGAGACCACTGGATGCATTCAGTCGATGTGTTATTTTTTGAACTAAATACTCGATAGAAAATGCTATACACGCCTTCTGAAAGAGTACTTGTTGTAAGCTGGGCTACACCAGAATCCGTGGTCGTCGCATTGGCTAGTTCACTATTACAATTTGAATCGCTATAGAGATGAACAATTGATCCTGGATCTAAACCACTTAATAGGAACTGCGGATTTTGATTATTTGAAATAGTACCTGCGGGATATAATAACACAAAAGAAGAAGCCTCACTTGGCTTATAACTTGTAAATTCTGCGTGCATAAATCCGCAACCTGTTTGAATTTGCAAAATTAGAACGATTAATAATACAAATACTAAGTCTAAACTAGTAAAAGTATGTGGGTTTTTCATTGCTTTCTTATCGGTATAAATGGACTTAGTCTGAAGAAATTGTAACCACAGAACGATTTTGACAGTTGTTAATTGCACAGCGACTTTGTCAGTCCTGATGAATCATTAAGTAGGTAATTTTTGCTTATAAATTCAGGGATTTGGCCTTGAGTGTTTCATTTTGAAACATTCTAAAAGAAGACAAATGTGACTGCTGAAAATCAACTTATTCTCGATATAATACAGAAACTTTTTTTGAAAAAAAAATACCTTTGAAGTTGCTAGGCAAGTCTTGGCGCCTCAGAGTGAACCGTTTATCGCTATTTAAAATATTATGCTTTAAAGAGATGCGATTAAGGTTCGTAAAGATGGCCACGTTGTTGGTCGAAAAACTTGGTATGGCACGCACTCTGAACGTGGAGATTCGCTAAACCTGATAACGATCGAGCTGGATTCCGTGTTTTTTTAACCAAGGGATCCACTCAAGTTCCATCTGTTTTTGGCAAAAGGATAGATCAATATCTTCAACGCGCTGAAATTTCTCAGCGATGCAAGTAAGAAGGCGGTTTTGAATTTTCCCCGCCTCTTGCGCTTGCGCGTAGGGGATTAGGGTGTAGGTAATCATGCCGTAACGAGAGCGGTATTCAGTGGGAAATTCTTTTTCTAGTACAGATTCAATTTTCTTTTGAAGTAGAAAATTTTGATCAGCCACTTTGTCACTCATCTCGACAAAGTTTTCTAGCGCCATGTCGGCGATCGCATTGGCATTTTTAATTCGTTGTTGAGAGTAATGCTTAAAGCTCGTTTCGAAATTCCATTGATTTGATTTTAATATTTCCAAAAGCTGAGAGATGTCTTCAAAACCGCAGTTCATGCCCTGGCCAAAGAATGGTACGATCGCATGGGCCGCATCGCCCATTAACGCAATGGAATCATCGTAGTGCCATTCAGAAAAGCGAACGGTTCCAAGGCTGCCTTGAGGATTTTCTAAAAACTGTGATTCTAAGTGTGGAATTAAGCTGAGAGTGTCATTGAATTCAGACGAGAATAGCTCATGGACACGCTCTTTAGTTTTTATGCTATCAAAACTCCACGGATGATCGGTTCTTGGCAAATACAAAGTTAAAGTAAAACTATTGTCCGTATTGGCTAGTGCCATCAACATGTGTGTTCCGCGAGGCCAAATGTGCAAATTATTTTTTTCAAGTGCTGGCTCGCCGTTAGAGAGCGCTGGGACGTAGAGTTCTTTATAGTCCGAAGGTATGAAACTGACGTTTTCCTGAAAACGCTGACCATCGGCCGCGTGTAACTTGCGGCGAACAAGGGATCCAACGCCATCTGTAGCGAATAGGTGAGTATAAGAATACTGCTTGCCGTTAGAAAAGTTTAAATTTTTAGAGGTGATGTCCAAATCAGATAAGTCGTGGTTAAAGCAAAACTCAACCCCGATTTCACTGCACTTTTGAATCAGCTGTTTGTTAAGTTCGATCCGCGAGACGGCGTAATTGCATTC